>JBEDDQ010000058.1:0-7060 GCA_041176185.1 Armatimonadota bacterium
GGCCAGGAGATTGCGAAGCTCCAGCTCTCGACAAAGGCGGATGTCATCTTCCACGCAGCGGGTAAGACGGGTATTGGCGTTATCAAGGCGATAGCGGCAGCACCAAAGGGCAACTTCGCGATTGGAACGGACCGCAATCAGGATGGCGATGCGCCTGGTCGTGTGCTGACCAGTCTGGTGAAGCGCGTTGACCTCGCGGTTTTTGAGTCTGTTGATGCACTGGTTAAGGGCACGTTCACTCCAGGGTCGATTACAAAGGGCCTCAAAGAAAAGTGGATTGATCTCACCGACTTTGCGTATACAAAGGATCAAATTGGCCCTGAGCGCCTCGCAAAGCTTGAAGCGGTTCGTAAGGAAGTTCTGGATGGTACGATCCGGCCACCGATGACGCAGGTGCAGTTTGATGCCTATGTTAAGGCTGTCGAGAAATCCTGATCGGTTTTTGATGCGGTTGGATTCAGCAGGGGATGGATGCTTTTGCGGTGACTATCCCCTAAAGTGTTTGTAGACGCCGGTTGGGTGGCAGTCGGCAAGCGATGCGACAATCAATGCGCTGTCGGTAAATGTCATATGCGCCGTCATCGGGTTTGGGCACACAACACAGTCGCACCCTGCAGCTTCCGCGGCCAGCGCACCGTTTAGAGAATCTTCGATCACCAGTGCCTCCGATGGGCTGACACCGAGGAATTCGCACGCTTTCTCAAAGATATCGGGATGTGGTTTCCGTCGACCAGGGCCAACATCGTCGCGAGTGGCAAAGACATCAAAGTGAGCCTTGATACCGAGGCGTTCCGTGTGTGAGTCCACCCAGATACGTGGTGAGCTGCTTGCAACCGCCAGTCGAATTCCAGCTGTAGTGGCGTGGGCCAGCCAGTCGCGGACGCCATCCCGGCAGTCGAGCGCGTGCAGCATCTCATGGAAAATGCGCCGTTGCTCAGCGCGGATTTCCTCGTAGAGATCCGATGCCCCGATGGCTTCGGATAGGAAAAAAGCAGGTTCAAAGACTGTTTGGTCGTAGCCTTTGCCAACCGCTGCATGAAACGCATCGATGGGAAATTCAATTCCATGATGTGTATAGATTTCCTGCCAGGATGCGCATTCAGGCGTCTCGGTGTCTAGGGTGGTGCCATCAAAGTCGAAGAGGATTGCTTTATACATAGGTGCTTTCTTCTTATTATCACAGGAGGGTGAAGGCTTGTGACGGGCTAACTCTGCGAATCATGGAATCCGGGAGTGTATAGCTTAGGTATTCCATGTTTATAGATCAGGTGTAAGCCTGTGCTTACATGCTCAAAATCCAACATTTGGCTCATTTTCGACATATACAACCCACCTATACCGACCTACAATAGAGATGGTAACGACGCCGCACCAGTGCTGGTGCAGCCCTTTGGAGCACAACATGAGTCAATCTGTAGGAATCGGAATCATCGGATGCGGATCAATTGGAATCCGTGGAGCCCTGGATCACTTCGTCCTTGAGGACATGAAGGGCATCGCACATGTCGCTGCATGCTGCGACCCTGTGGATGGGCGCGCCGAAGCCGCCGCCGCAAAATACGGCGTTCCAAAAGCCTACCGTACCGAAGATGAAGTCTTTGCTGATCCTTCTGTCGATGCTGTCATCATCTGCTCACCGATTGGCTTGCACTACGAACAAGGTGTGAAGGCAATCGAGGCTGGCAAGCATATTCACTTCAACAAAACGATGACAGTGACCAGCGGAGAGGCAAGCGATCTCATCGCGCGTGCAGCAGCGAAGGGAGTAAACATCGTTGCATCCCCTGGGCAGATGCTCCGCCCAACCAACCATAAAATCCGCGAAGCCATCCTCTCTGGCCAGCTCGGCAAGCTTAGCTGGGCCGTCGCCGGTGCTGCATTCGGCAGCTACCACGAAGGTGAGTCCGTTCGTACAGGCGACAGCCCGCTGACCAATATCAACCCATCCTGGTATTGGCGCAAGCCAGGCGGCGGTCCGCTCTACGATATGACCGTCTACGCCCTGCATTCGCTTACGGGTGTTCTTGGTCCTGTAAAGCGCGTCACCGCGATGAGCGGCGTTGGCATTAAGCAGCGCGAGTTCAAGGGCGAGATGTATGACTGCGATGCCGATGACAACACCGTTATCCTTGCAGACTTTGGTGACAATGTCTTCTCGTTCATCCACGGAACCTTTGCTGGAATGGTTTCCGAATTTGGACAGCCAAGCTACTTTGGTGAGAAGGGGACAATTGTTGGCACAAAGCTGAACGGCGAGCCAATCGATTACCCAGGTCGCTCGGAAGGTCTGAGCCCACTTCAGGTCACCCCACACGTCAAAGCATTCCCGGCACACGGTCAGCTCGGCGAGCATCACGTCTGGGAAGACTCGATGCAGCTGGTTCGCTGGATTCGTGAAGGCAAGCCATCCATTGTTACCGCTGAGCATGCCGCCCACGTCATCGAAATCATCGAGGCCGGCTATAAGGCAGCCGAAACAGGACAGGTCCAGACGCTGGCCACATCGTTCAGCCTTCCTGCTGACCTCACCGATGCCGCATAAACTGTAAAGAAGTAACCCCTTATGGGCGTGGCTGGTACCAATCAGCCGCGCCCATTGTCCATTTAGGCCTTACCTTCTGGCATCGTGCATTGTCTGGCTGTAGGATTCGCGCATGTCGCATCGCAGCGATGGAGCGTCCCATATGAAATCGACCCGTGCATTTACCCTGATTGAGCTATTGGTCGTGATTGCAATCATTGCAGTCCTTGCGGCGATTTTATTCCCTGTCTTCGCATCCGCGCGGGAGAAAGCACGCTCCGTAACCTGCCTCAGCAATATGAAGCAGCTTGGCTTGTCCCTCACGATGTACACAACCGACTACGATGAGCGCTACCCGATGACGGCGAACTATGGTCTTGCGAGTAAGCCGATTTGGACCGAGCAGCTGTTTCCGTACTTTAAGTCAAAGGATGTCGTGAAGTGCCCATCGGCTAAGCAGCCGGGCTACGCTGCAGATTGGAATTCCAGAGGTTACTCTGCCATCGGGATGACGGCTCTGGCCGCCTACGACCCAGCGCAGGCCGAGGGCTTTGCGGATGTTCTTTCAGAAGCATCTTTAATGGAAGTCGCCCGTACGCCACTCCTCGGCGAGACACCGAATGCACCAGTAGGTGGTCCCCTCGGCCGCTATCGCGGACATAACTTTGATCCATGTGTAAGTGATTGGGTAGTTCCATCTACAGAAGATGACCAGCTTATCCCGCCTCGGATTGCCGATGTCGACCTCGTGGCCGCACGGCCCGAACTCGCCGCCGGGCGCCTAAAGCCACTTTTTGCCCGTCACCACACGGATGGCAAAGGCAACGGCCGCGTCAATCTCATCATGGCGGATGGCCACGCAAAGTCCTACTCTGCCAATCAGGTCGCGGCGCGCGGCGCAGGTGCAAACCTGCTCTGGCGTTTCAGGAAGTGCCCGTATTAGGCTCTAGAGGTCAGGGATTGCGCTGAAGCGAGCATGCATTTCTGGATCTGGCGTGTACGTTTCCAGTGTCACGCTTTCTCGAACGATGCTGCGCAGGTCATCAAGGTCATCGACGATACCAAGCGAGATACCCTGAAGCAGAACATTTCCAATTGCCGTTGCTTCCACCGGCCCCGCGATTACCGTGCAGCCTGTCGCATCCGCGGCAATCTGATTAAGCAGCCGGTTCTGGCTCCCCCCGCCGACGATATGCAACACACGAATCGAACGGCCGGTCACGCGCTCCATCATCCGCAGCGTCTTCCGATACTTAAGCCCCAGCGAATCCAAGCAGCAGCGAATCGTCGCCCCAACGCCCTCCGGTGGCTCAACGCCTGTCGCGATGCAAAGCTCACGGATGGCCCGCGGCATGTCATCCGGTGCCGCAAGGCTTGCGTGATCCGGGTCGATCACCGCCGCAAGCGCCGGTGCCTCCGCTGCGAGCCGGGTTAGCTCATCGTAAGTACGCTCACGCCCAAGACGCGCGTACGCGCGGCGGCACTCCTGCACCAGCCATAAACCCGCAATATTCTTGAGCAGGCGCACCGTTCCGCAGACACCGCCCTCATTGGTCACATTGAGCTCACACGCCTCACGTGTCAACACCGCCTCTTTCAGCTCAACACCAAGTAATGACCACGTCCCGCTCGACAGATATGCCCAGTCATCCCCTGGCGTCGCCGGAACCGCCGCAACCGCACACGCCGTGTCGTGACCGCCGGGCGCGATCACCGGGATGCCCTGCACGGCTGCCGGCAATGTCGCATCTGCAATACCGCCATACGTTGCGCCCGCTGGAAGGACATCTGGAAGGATATTTGTCGGGATGCCAAGCCGCTCAAGAACATCCATAGCCCATGTGCCCGTCGTGATATCCAGCATCTGGCTGGTGCTGGCGATCGTAAACTCCGATGCCTCCACACCCGTCAAAAGACCATGAAGGAAATCGGGCATAAAGAGCAACTTTGTTGTCGCAGCAAGCTGCTCTGGATGGTTATCTGCAAGACTCGCCAGCTGGAAGAGGGTGTTAAGCTGCATCGTCTGGATACCAGTGACAGCGTAAATGTCCTCTTTTGACACTTTGGAGAAGACTTTGTCAATGAAGCCATCCGTGCGGGCATCACGGTAATGAACCGGGCTGCCGACCAGCGTGCCGCCCTTGCCAAGCAGCGCAAAGTCCACACCCCAGGTGTCGATTCCCACGGATGCAAATCCGCCATCCTCAGCGGCGATGCGGATTGCATTCCGAATTTCCTGAATAAGCCCCGTCGTGTTCCAGTAAAGCGTCCCGCCGATTTTGACTGGGCCGTTTGGAAATCTGTGGATGACATTGAGTGAGAGCTTTCGGTCATCCGATAGCGTCCCGATCACGCCACGGCCGCTCTCCGCTCCGAGGTCAATCGCAAGTATTCGTGTCATCCCATCTCCTCCAAGCCAAACCGAGTGCCGGTGCATTATCCGCCTTTATGGATGCAAGGTGCAAAGGTCAGGTAGGCTGGTGTTCTATGCAGTTTCCGCTCCGATGCTCAGATCTTTATGCGCCGAATCCGTGGCAGGTTGCACCCCGTGTGTACACGTGTGGGCAGGTTACCGAGGCCGATGTCCACTATTTTGCGAATGTTGCTGGTGTCACTGCGGTGCTCAACCTGCTCCCGCCGACGCAGGAGATTTCCGATGAAGATGGCTGGTGGGCAGATGCGGGCATCGATTACGATGTGATTCCCATCATTTGGATGCAGCCAACCGTGGATGGCATTTGCGCTTGTATGGAATGGCTGGCCCGGCACAAAGATGACTGTGTGCTTGTTCATTGTTCGATGAACTATCGGGTGTCCAGCCTCGTGCATGTCATCCGCAGGCTGCGAGGAACGGTAAGCACCATCGCGGATGATGCTTGGCTCCACGATGTCTGGGAGCCGAATCCGATCTGGATGGCTCATATCGAGCTACTTTGCGCATCGCCGGAAAGTCGTTTGCTGGATTCGGTGAATGCACTGGATGCCTTCGACTTTTAGGGTTTCTTTGGAGCCGGATCATCCTTACGCTCTGTTGGGTTAGGGATCGGAACAAAGTCAAATGGTTCATTCAGCGAGCTGTAATAGCTGAAGTCACTCACCGGTTCAAGCGGAGCGTTATAGACCTTTGTCGCGATACGGTGCAGCAGAGTAAGTGGCGAGCACTTATCGATGTCACCGATGGCTGCTTTGTACTTCTCTGGCATCCGCACGGCCATTAGGACGCCTTTGACTTCATCCATGTCTGTCCCGTTGGCTGATTCCCAATCGAGGTTCATCCTGGGGCCATGGTCACCGATGATTACGGTGATGGTATCGCGGTGCTGTTTTGAATCGATTGTCTCGATGGCGGAAAGCACTTTTGTATTGATGGCCTTTAGCTGCGCGACGTAAGCGCTCTGGTAGTTAGCCTTTCCAATTTGCTCGACGAGTCTCTTGCCATCCAAAAGTGTGAATGTTCGACCATTTGGCTGAACTGGACCACCATTTTCATCGAAGACAAACGGTGGATGCGGGGCCAGGACATGCACAAACGTCGCCTTGGGTTCTGCAAGCTCGGTCGACATTTCCCAGAAGCGGAACACATCCCGTAGCTGCTGGCGATGTGTACGAACGCCTGTTTCATCAATAAGGGAGAGGAGTGAGAGAGGCGTTCGCTCGATGAGAAGACGAAGAGCTGTTTCCACCTGATAACTCATGACGATGTTTTCGGTGGATGCGAATGTTAGATCTGCAGATGGCATCGCAGTAAGGCTTGTGCCGCTCGGAACGCTGATGATCTTGTGACCCAGTTTCCGGAGGATTTGCCAGAGGATGGCACTGTCGACTGTATTGGTTACGACTCCGGCCAGAGCGACATCGGTAGAGCGTTTTAGCTGGTCAACAGGTTTGAAATTGAGCATCGATGCGACAGAAAGCACCGTTTGTGTGTAGTTTGCGTGGCTGCGCTTCGCGACGGAGAAGCCTTTGGATGCAAGGGCTTGCAGGAATGGCTGGTTGTCGTAGTCGTAGTAGGCCTTAATGACATCATCGCGTCCATAGGCATCCAAAACCACAATCTGTAGATCCGGGAGCTCCGTGTCACGTGCCTTATTGGCTTGCCTTTTGATGAGGTTCTTAGCGCCATCCAGCGTATGAACCGGCACATCGTTTTTGTCTCCGCTGGTGATGTTCTGCATATAAGCCGCGTAGTTGGCGGTCTTAAGTGCATCTTTCCATGGGGTTGTCACCAGAGGGATGAGCATCAGGGTGATGACGATTGCGGTGAAGGCTCCAAATGCCCGCTGGAGCTTCCGGCGCAGTAGAAGCGCAGTGACTGTCGCGATGATGGCAATACCAAACCAGAGATATGTCCCAACTGTCTCTGCCATCGCGTTTTCAAAAAAGTATGCGATGAGGACGGAGGGGCCAACGACAAGATCACGAAACGCAAAAGTGAAGAGGATGAAGGCGCTTAGCAGCATCGCTGCAAAGCGACCCATTTCAGCGTTACGGATACACGCGAGCGTAATGCCGGCGGCAACCGCAAACAGGGTTGCGACC
>JBEDDQ010000059.1:0-8483 GCA_041176185.1 Armatimonadota bacterium
TACTAGTAGAGTCTGGAAGCGAAATGGAGTGTTCTTGATATGAGTGAACTACGGGATGTTGTGATCATCGGAAGCGGACCTGCAGGCCTCACAGCCGCCATCTACGCAGCACGCGCAAACCTAAGCCCCCTCGTCTTCGAAGGCCTTCAACCCGGCGGGCAGCTCACTATCACCACAGAAGTCGAAAACTTCCCAGGCTTTGCACACCCTATCGAAGGTCCTGAGCTCATGGATGCGATGCGGGAACAGGCCGTCCGCGTAGGAACCGAAGTCCGCATTAACACCATCGAGAGCGTTGACCTCTCCCAGCGGCCGTTCACCGTCAAAGCGGATGATGGCAGCGTTGTTCTCGCAAAAACCCTCATCATCTGTACCGGTGCATCCGCAAAGTGGATTGGCATCGAATCCGAAGTCGCCCTCCAAAACCGGGGCGTCTCCGCTTGTGCGACCTGTGATGGCTTCTTCTTCCGCGGGAAGGATGTCCTGGTTGTTGGTGGTGGCGATACAGCGATGGAAGAGGCGATGTACCTCACGCGCATGTGTAACTCCGTCACCGTCATCCACCGTCGTGACACGCTGCGTGCCTCTAAAGTGATGGCAGATCGCGCCCTCGCAAACCCCAAGATTCGCTTTGAATGGAACTCCGCCGTCAAGGAAATCAAGGATGTCACCCTCGGCAAGGTCACCGGTGTTGTGCTCGAGAGCACCATCGATGGCTCTACAAAAGAACTCGCATGTGATGGCGTCTTTGTTGCGATCGGACATCAGCCAAACACGGGACTCTTCAAGGACCAGCTCCCGATGGATGCGAATGGCTACCTGGTAACCGATGGCGTGAAGACGATTGTGGAGGGTTGCTACGCGGCTGGGGATGTCTGGGACACCCACTACCGCCAGGCGATCACCGCCGCAGGGATGGGCTGCCAGGCCGCCATCGATGCAATCCGCTTCATCGAAGCCAACGAGCACTAAGGCATCATGAACATCACCCCCCCGGAGCTTCCCGCAAACCTCGGTATCCGGGGGGTTGGTATCGACATTGAGGATGTTGACCGCATCCGAAAAGCCGTTGAGACACACGGAACGCGGTTTGTAAATCGCATCCTCACGCAGGCCGAACAGGATGCCTGCCTTGGTCGGGATGACTGGCCGCAGCGCGTTGCCGCGCGGTGGTGCGCCAAGGAAGCGGTTGCGAAAGCGCTTGGCGGCGGGATGGGCTGGACGGATGTCGAAATCCTAAATCATGCATCCGGGCAGCCGTACGTAAATCTCAGTGGCCGTGCAGCACCCCTAGCCGGCACCGGGTCCGTTCACATTTCCCTTACACACACGGCAAGCCAGGCGGCGGCAATCGCGATTTTTGTGGATGCCCGCTAACGCCACAAAACGCCTATTCAGACTGCGTGATGGCTTGATAGAGCATCACAAGCACCGCGCCATAGCGCTGCTTTCCGGCGACAGGCTCCGGGTACATCCGAAGGAGCTCCTTTATCGCATCCGGAGTCCGCTGCACAACTAAGTCAAGTGCGGCCATCGAATCCCGACCACTCGCTTCGATGCACAGAACGTAGTGCACTGCGGCGCCCAGGATGTGTTTTGTCTGGTGCCCATCCGTGCTGCCGCCAGGTGGATGCAAAAACGCTGCGCCTGCTGCTGCGCTTGCGGCGTGGACCGCATGAAACATCGGGCTAGGCGCGATTGTCTGTGCTAAGCGAAACGCATCCATGGATGCTTTACGCAGAGCAACATTGCGTGTACCTCCGGCAATATAGGCATCGGATGCACTGAGTGCAGCGCCAGCGATGCTCACTGCGGCGTCATCATCAGGCGATCCATCGACTGACATCATCGCTAGGTCCAGCGACTCCCGCGCTAGCATCACTGAGAAGGTAACACTCTTACGCAAGAGCGCTGGATCTAACACAGATGATGTTTCATCCACCATAAAGCACGACAGTTGGCTTAGTTATCGTTGGTTTTGTGGCCCATCAGGTGGCGGACGGAGAACGCCTGGCCTGTGTGGTACGCGATATGGAAGACCATGTAGTCGGCAAACTGACCGAATGTCTCCCCTGGTCCGTTGAATGCGAGAGTGTCATCCCGTTCGTAAGTGGATGCCAGGAAGACAGCTTTCACATCCCGTTGGACACGGTCGACTTCTGCAGCAACATCGGCGACGCTCATCGCGAGCTGAACCGGAGCGCCAACCGTCGTCAGGTAGTACGAGGCATCCTTTACAGCAAGTGGCGACACCAACATCGGAGCAGACACGACTTGGCTGGCGTAAGACGTCAGGCAGTAAACGATGTGACAGGCGATTTCGCCGATGCTAAGCAGGTTTGCGTGTGGACGAACCCAGAGGTCGGCATCCTCTAGGTCTTCAAACACGAGGGAAAACTCCCAGAAACCGGAGTCCCAAGCCTGCGATTGTGTATCTACAAAAGACATGCGGGATTGTAGCATGATGGCCAACGCGTGGATGCGATCAAAAAAATACGAAAAAATGGGGAGGCATTTCTGCCACCCCATTTTGGTTTCGTTCACACAGCCGGCACTAGCCGAGCTTTGCGAGGGCTTCCTTGACCAGACCAGGGATTTCATTGGTCGAGTCTGCAACTGGTACACCGGCAGCGTTGAGTGCTGTAATCTTGCTCTCAGCAGACCCACTGGTTCCGCTGACGATTGCGCCAGCGTGTCCCATGCGCTTCCCTGGAGGTGCGGAGCGTCCACCGATAAAGCCGATGACAGGCTTGGTCATGGTCTTGATGAACTCGGCGCCTGCTTCCTCATCGGAGCCGCCGATTTCACCCACCATCACGACAACCTTGGTCTCTGGGTCCTTTTCGAACTCAGCAAGGACATCCACGAAGCGCATACCCAGAATCGGGTCGCCACCGATACCGACGGCGCTTGTCTGGCCGATGCCTGCACGTGTCAGAGCATCCACGATTTCGTAGGTCATAGTGCCAGAGCGCGAGACAAGTCCGACAGGTCCTGCGGTGAAGATGTTTTGCGGGATGATACCGATCTTCGCCTGGTCGACGGAGAGCAGGCCTGGGCAGTTGGAGCCGATGACCTTGACGCCCTTGGTGCGCTTGACGTAGTCGGTTGCGGTGACCATGTCCTGCTGAGGGATGCCATCTGTGATGCAGACGATGAGCTCAACGCCGCTCGCTGCGCCTTCGACGATGGACTCTGCAGCGAAGCGCGGCGGGACCACGACGAAGTGTGCATTTGCACCGGTTGCATCCACGGCTTCCTTGACGGTGTCAAAGACGGGGACGGTGTAGGTGCCGCAGGTGGATGTCCAAGTCTGGCCACCCTTGCCTGGCGTCACGCCTGCGACGACCTGTGTGCCGTACGCCAACATCTGACCGCTGTGGAAGGTGCCTTCCCGGCCAGTGATGCCGGAGACGACAACCTTGGTATCTTTGTTAATCAGAATCGACATTGCTTATCCTCTTATGCTAATCGATTGACCGCTTGAAGAAATAGTTGAAGAGAACTTCGACGACTTCAGAGTCCTGACCGTCTTCTTCTTCCTGACCGTTATCGGCATCCACAAACACCTCGGTGTTCACGACCTGTACCAGCTCCCAGCCTTCAGCGCCAAGCTCATTCATCATGTCCTGGTCTTCTTCCATGTCTTCGCCGGTCGTCGTTCGGATGGTGTATTCCCACTTTGCCATTTCGGTTTCTCCTCTAATGCGGCCTGAGTGTGTCTAGTCGTTGCCGACCAGGCTGACGATCTTCTGTGCAGCTTCCTGCATGGTTGCGGCAGGAATCAGGTCGGTGTCCTTGAGCAGTGCAAGGCCTTCCTCAGCGTTTGTTCCGGCGAGGCGGACAACGAGAGGTACCTTGATGTCGAGGGATGCACAGCCTTCGATGATGCCCTTTGCGACTTCATCTCCGCGGGTAATTCCACCAAAGATATTGATGAGAACGCCCTTGACATTTGGGTCGGAGAGGACGAGGTCCAGCGAGTCGCGAACGAGCTCCGCCTTGGCTCCACCACCGATATCGAGGAAGTTTGCAGGGATTCCACCAGCACGCTTCACTTCATCCATGGTTCCCATCACGAGACCAGCACCGTTTCCAATGATGCCTACGTTGCCATCGAGGTGAACGTAGTTTGCGATACCGCGGCGGCGCGCTTCCTTCTCGTAGTCATCCATTTCATCCGACTCGCCAACGAGTGCGGCGAAGTCTGGGTGACGGTACATCGCGTTGTCATCGATTTCGATTTTGGCATCGCCAGCGATGAACTCGCCTGCGGATGTCACGACAAGCGGGTTGATTTCAGCGAGGGTGCCATCGCCTTCGATCACGGCCTTGACCAGTGAGCGGAGGAATGGAGCGAGCTGTGCGAGCTCGCTTGATGGAATACCACCCAGCTTTGCAACGTGGCGGATGTCATAGTCGCGCAGCCCGGTTACAGGGTCGATTGGGAGACGTCCGATGGCATCCGGGTGGTGGTGTGCCACTTCCTCAATATCCATGCCGCCCTGGGAGCTGACGATCAGCACATTGCGCTGTGAATCGCGGTCGACGACAACGCCGACGTAGTATTCCTTGGCGATGTCGAGCAGCTGCTCAACGAGAACGGTTCCGATGTGCAGGTCACTCTTGGCCTGCTCAAAGTAGAGCTTGGTGCCCAGAATCTTGCCAGCGAACTCAGCACATGCCTCTGGTGTCTTGCCGACTTTGACTGCGCCGGCTTTACCGCGTCCACCAGAAAGAACCTGCGCCTTGACGACCGCACCACCACCGAGTTCGGTAGCAGCAGCGGCAACTTCCTCTACTGTTGTACAAACGATTCCCTTAGGCGTTGGCACTCCGTACTTACGGAGGAGGTCCTTCGCCTGAAACTCTTGCATCTTCATGGATTTGCCTATTCTCCCGACACAAAAAAACGGCCACTGTGGCGGCCGTGCCACCACAGTGTACCTTTAACGCCCTATTCGGGGTTCCTACTCACCGCGCTTTTCTGAGCGGCGACGCATTCCTGCATCCAATTCCTTCTTACGCATCCGAACGCTCTTTGGTGTGACCTCAACAAGCTCATCCGGACCGATGTATTCAAGGCTGCGGTCAAGACTCATCGTGGTTGGCGTCGTCAGGCGGATTCCAACATCGGATGTCGAGCTACGCATGTTTGTGAGCTGCTTAACCTTGCAGACGTTGACGACGAGGTCACCTTCGCGTTGATGCTTACCAACAATCATGCCCGCGTAGACCTGGGTCTGGCTAGGGATGAACAGAATTCCACGCTCTTCGGCATTGGACAAACCAAATGTTGTTGTTTGGCCACTGTCGGATGCAACCAGCGAGCCACGGCGGATTTTATCCATTTCACCAGCGAATGGCTTATAGCCTTCGAAGATAGTGCTCATGACACCTGTACCGCGAGTTAGCGTCATAAACATCCCGCGGAAGCCGAGGAGTCCACGTGTTGGGATTACAAACTCGAGGCGGGTGCCTCCCTTGTCGCTCGGTCGCATATCCTGAAGCTCGCCCTTGCGCTCGCCGAGTGTCTGAACAACTGCACCGACGTATTCATCCTGAACGCTGATCAACACGCGCTCAAATGGCTCGGTCCGTCCCTGCGGCGAATCGCGGTAGATAACCTCGGCCATCGAGACCTGAAGCTCATAGCCTTCACGTCGCATTGCTTCGATCAGAACTGCAAGGTGAAGTTCACCGCGTCCAAAGACACGGAATGCATCAGAGGAATCGGTTTCCTCAACACGCAGCGCGACATTGGACTCGAGTTCCTTCATCAGGCGCTCACGGAGCTTTCGGCTGGTATGGTGCGTACCTTCCTTACCGGCGAATGGGCTGGTGTTGACACTAAATGTCATCTGCAGCGTTGGTTCATCAACGGTTGGAGGAGGCAGCTGCGTTGGGTTTTCACCTGCGGCAATGGTTTCACCGATCGTGATGTCCGGAATACCCGTTACAGCGATGATGTCACCAGGAACCGCTTCTTCAACGAGTGTACGCTTGAGGCCTTCGTAAACGTAGACATTCTGAACACGACCGGAGTACTTGGAGCCATCACGGCGGAAAATTGTAACGGTCTGGTTTGGCTTGAGTCCTCCGGAAAAGACCTTTCCGATGCCGAGGCGTCCAAGGTGTGGGTCGACATCGATGGTCGAAATCATCGCCTGCAGGCCATCTTCGTTCCTGCCGGTTACCTTAGGGGCAGCAACGTGGTCAACGATAGTTTGGAACAATGGAATCAGGGTCTCGCCCGGTTCAGCATCCCAGTCAAGGGATGACTTGCCATCGAGAGCCGTCGCATAGACAACCGGGAAGTCCAGCTGTTCATCGGTGGCACCGAGTTCGGCAAAGAGGTCAAAGGTTTCGTTTACAACCCAGTCAGGACGTGCATCCGCACGGTCCATTTTGTTGATAACAACGATGACTTTATGACCGGCCTGAAGGGCCTTTTCTAGCACAAAGCGGGTCTGTGGCATCGGGCCATCAACAGCATCCACGAGGAGGAGGACGCCATCAACCACGAGCATCACGCGCTCTACTTCGCCGCCAAAGTCGGCGTGGCCGGGGGTATCGACAACATTGATCTTGACACCCGCGTATTGGATTGCGGTGTGTTTGGAGATGATGGTGATACCGCGCTCACGCTCCTGATCCATACGGTCCATGACGCGCTCAGCGACTTCCTGGTTATCCCGGAAGGCGCCTCCCTGCTTGAGCATGCCGTCCAGCAGGGTCGTTTTCCCGTGGTCAACGTGGGCAATGATGGCGATATTGCGGAGCATTTTATACCTCTAATGCGATAGCGGCGGACTGCGCAACACCCCGTCGCGCCCCGTCCAGACATAGAAAAACCTGCGTGGAATCCACGCAGGTTCCCTCATATCCTACCACAGGGTTTATTAATGCCATCAAGCAGGAGCAAATACAGGTATTTCAACCACCCTACTTGCGCGGTTGCGTAATCATCAGAAATGCACGGCCCGCTCCAAGAACGGACATGATGCCGAGAATTCCCATCATGCGTTCCGCATCACAGGCCACACCGAGCACGCTTCCACCTGCGGCAGCAACCTGGAAGTTCACAAGGGTAAGTGCGGCTCCGATGGTCACACCGACAGAGCCGAGTGCGCCAGCCGTGTTACGCGCCATCAACATCCGGAGCGCTGCAAGCACGGTCACCGCAACAGGAACCAGCTCAGGAACTGGAGCAAGGGCGATGGCGAGTGTAACGAGGAACGATGTCCCGATTACGGAAAACGCGAAGTTGACCCATGCGCGGCGAAGGAATGGACGCTTAATGCGGATTAGGGCAGCGAGGAGTCCGACAACCGCAATCACAATGCTTGGAAGGGAAATAGGCAGCCCGGTCAGCTTTGCAATAGGCGAGTTGTTTGCGGAAATCTTGGCTGCAAATGGCTCAGGGATCTCATCGGAGCGGCCCGTCCACTTCGCAGCAAGCGCGGTTGCCTTATCAACATTCAAAATACCCGCGCCGTACTTTTTGACATCCCCGCCGGTCACCTTGACAGCCGACTCGGTAAGCGCCTTGCGAACCTTTGCAGGATCCTTGATGCCTTGGGACACGACGAGCGCAGCGGCTGCCGCGACGTGTGGACTTGCCATACTGGTGCCTTGAAAGGCGTAGTAGCCATCCCCCTGGCCGCCAAACTCCACTGGAAGGTTTGTGTTCTGGAGAATACCAGCGGATTCATCCCGATCAGCATAACCTCCGATGTCACCGCCTGGCGCGGCGAGCGCAACCTGCTTACCCCAGCTGGAGTAGCCGGCGAGCTTACCGGATGGCCCAACGGAGCTGACAGCAATGCACTCGGAGTAGGCCGCCGGGTAGCCGACGCCCTGCTTGCCGGAGTTGCCAGCAGCAGCGACGATAACGACACCCTTTTTGGATGCGTATGTACAGGCATTCCGGATAACGGCATCCGGGAATGGGCTACCAAGGCTCATGTTAATCACATGCGCGCCCTTGTCTGCTGCCCAGCGGATGGCATCTGCAATATCAGCACTTGTACCAGATCCGGAAGCGCTCAAAACCTTGAGGGGCATGATGGTCGCGCCGTAGGCGAGACCGGCAACGCCTTCAGAATTGTTTGTTGCTTCTGCGATAGTGCCAGCGACGTGGGTTCCGTGGCCATGGTCATCGTATGGATCAGCATCGTTGTTGACGAAATCATAGCCAGCCGTAAATGCAGTCGAGCCAAAGTCACGGCATGCTTGGCCCTTGCCGCTGGTCGTTCCGGAGACTCCGGTATCGATTACGGCAACAACAACACCGGTACCGCGGGAGCGCTTCCATGCGGCTTCGGCGCCGACCATTTGGAAATTCCACTGCTCACCGTAGCGCGGGTCATTTGGCGTGGCTGAGAATGCCCGAAAAGTGGTCTTGCCCGTATTCGATTTGCCGGTCTGACGCAAATGCAACGGCAAGAAGTCAGGATCAAGTTGGAAGGTGTGCTCGGTAT
>JBEDDQ010000060.1:0-2894 GCA_041176185.1 Armatimonadota bacterium
GTAATCAGAAATGCAGAAGCCTGGAAAGATGGAGGCCCCATCTTTCCACTTGCGTTGTTCGAAACGGCAAATGGTTCATCCGGCAGACCAAAGCGCGTATCAAGCTTTCCGTTGCCATTGACATCGTAGTGGATACCAACTGCGTAACATTTGCCAGTAGGTAGTGGGCCGATTGTGATCCGATTTCCGTCCGTTGCCGGATGGACCAATGTAAGGACAGCTTTGGATGGATCTTTTAACCAGCCATCAGCGCTTGCATAGATGCTGACAAGGACATTACCGCCCTTAAGCGAAATACCGTCAAGCTCAACGATTCCAGTAGCCGTACTCAATTGTGGCAAACGTGTGCCTGTGTTCACTTCAGATGATATTGGGAAGCGCCTACAGACATCCTGAATAATGTCGGTAAGGACTGACTTAGGAAATTCATCCCGAATGATAGCAACTGCGGCGTCCCGTCTAAGGTCCATCTTACGTGCATCTTCATCGCGAAGGAGTTGAAGACTTTTGGTTGGTGACAGACCACCCGGTAGCGTAATTGTATAGGGAATCGCCTTATCAAAGGTCTTTAGTTTGATATCGGTCATGTCAGTCCAAAATAGTTCGATTTATCATCGGGTGGTTGTTATCGGTTGGACCAAAATCACTGTCTGGGTGCCATGCGATGACATCGAGGCAGCCTTCATCGGTACGAAAGCGATGTTCACATCCAGCGGGAATATACCAAGCCAGACCGGGCCTGAGCTCGAGAGCTCCATTTAGTGTATCGCACCAGCCATTTCCACTTAGGATGACTCCGAGGCGATCACTGGGATGCGTATGAAAGCTCTGATTAGTTGCCGTTGGGATGTGCAAGTGGTTGAGGCAAGGTGCCCCAAGGCGGGGAGGGCACACCAGAAGGGTATCTGTGCAGCCATCAATGTACGTGAGGCGTCCTTTGGGTTCGAGTGGACCGCCAAACTGCCTAAAACCTTCGGCTTCCGGAAATGAGATTACAACCGCCATGCCACTCTGTGGCTCAACTTGACAGTCGGATGGGATAACAGCATACATCCCGTTAGTGAGGATAACTGTTCCGTGCCCATCCTTGATTTTGATGGCTCCGCTTACGCACAAAACGGTGTTTGTCGCGTTAGGTAAGTTGATGGTATGCGTTTGAATACCAAGTAACCTCGCACGGCATCCCGTAGCGATTCCACTGAGTAAGTCGCCATCGGTGATGGATACTCCGACGAACCCAGTTAACATCACTTGGTCTCAGTGACCAGTAAGACCTCATATGGGTCCATCGCAAACAGAATGGCCCCCTGTGCTATCGGAAGAATCGTACGCGGTTTGACTTTGTCAGCGCCAAGCTGCTCACTAAAGCGGGTTACAGCGACTTGATTTCCCGCGAGGCCTGCCACGGTGACATTTTGCGGTTGGCTTGTGCGATTGATCACGACCACTGTGCGCCCACGGGACCCACGGCATGCCCAGCTCATCAAATCTGGGAAGAAACCTGTCGAGCGATTATTTGTCTCAAGCAGGGGCTGTCCGGCTAGCGGCGCAAGGATTGACATGACCTTTTGAGCCATTCCTACGCCGAGGCGCACGTCAACCGAACTGATCCCAGCTTTACCACACTCGCCGGTGAATGCACCAAGCCATGCCGCACCAAATGGATCAATGGTGCGTGGATCGCGCCCTGGGCGGGGATGTGGAATTTCAAGGTCCAATGGGCTAATGATCAGCTGTGCGGTTTTGTTGTGATGGCGCATCGTGCGTGCCTGATCAACAACCGCCTGCGCGTTCTCCCAATACGTCTCATTGTCATGAAGATGCAGGCTTGGCCGGTACTCCCAACGAATGGTTTGTGCATCCGCGAGTTCTGCTGGCTTTGCAACTTGATCAATGAAGCTCCTAGATGGTTGATCTGACTCCTGCCAATCTCTAAGCGTAGGAACAGTATGCCCAGTGCGGACGCTAGACACGGTTATACGGCTCTCGTTGACAAACGCTGCTCGTGCGGGAGGCTTTCCAGCAACAGAGAGCGTTATTGTCTGCTTAAACCGCTTGGCTGTCGGGATGTTCGGATATTCGAATGGCAGTGGTGCATACGCCTTATAGGAAGAGTCACCGAAATGACGTTGGTCTTCCATCTCGAATGTGGCACCATCCACTTTGACGGTTACAGTATGCGTGCTCTTGTGCGTACTGTACGCGATCGTATCGAACTTGGGTGCGATAACGAGTGGCGTTGCAATCACGGTCGGGAACGGGCTGTCTTGGACCTGATTACCGGCAAGGGATGTTTTGTAGGACCCGCCAGCGAGCTCATTAGTACCGATGAGGAGGCACAAGCCTATCCGGTTCGACTGGAAATCAGCAGTTGCCTCACCTTCGACCGTGAAGGTGACCTTACCATCAGAGCTACCCTCAATGACTGCGTTCCACCTGAAGTGAGCATCCGTTTCGTAGCCATCTCCAACCGGACGTTCACAAATAGCCTCAAGCTTTACCCTGAATGACTCACGGGTAGTTTGCACCTCATAGGACGTAAACTTTGGGTTCACCGTATCCCATGATCGGGTGCGGACGCAGAAGTACAAGCGGCGGATGAGGTCCACGCCACCCATTCGGATGGTTCGCAACTCGCCATCAACCAATCGCATTCTCAAAATGCCAGCGGAAAGCGTATCAATGCGCGTGTTCACGTGGGTTATTTCGTTTCCGAAGGACATATTTCCTTCAAAATTGTTTTCTGGATGAACTTTGCTTGCATTTTGGTTCGCCAAGTACCTCACGCATGACGAGCGCACGCAGTAAATCTCGTTTGCTGCCGGGGAAATACTCCATGGACCTGTTGCGAAGAAGCTGTGCCTGCGCAGCGACATTGGCGGTTACACCAGAAC
>JBEDDQ010000061.1:0-2589 GCA_041176185.1 Armatimonadota bacterium
TCGTCATCGTGTTCGGGCGAATGGCCTGCACCATCACCAACGCTGTCCATTTTGGGCATCAGCAGGTTGAGGTCTTCTGGCTCCTCCCACTCACTGTCATCTTCGATGCCCGCATGCCGGCGTAATCGCTTGAGCTGTTCGGCATCAAAGGCATCCAGTACGCCTGCACGCTGGTAATGGAACACTGCATGTTTGTCAAGGCGCAGCTCGCTGTAGAGGTCAGCTAGGAGACAGTGATATGCCGCATTTGTAGGTGCCAAGCGTACAGCCTGACGGACCGCGACTGCCGCATCACGGAACTGCATCATCCGGCGGTACTGAGCCCCGAGGCGTACATTGTAATAAGCATCCACCGGGCTAAAGATGGTCGCTTGCTGCATTTCCCGGACGGCTTCTGTATTGCGCCCGGCACGTACCAACATGTCCCCCAGCCAGAAGTGGTAAAAGCCATCCTGTGGCTTTAGGCGAACCGATGCCTCAAGCTCGGTAATGCCTTCTGTAAGGCTTCCGGCCTGCGCACACGCATCTCCGAGCTTGTAGTGGTAATACGCATTCTTTGGTTCAAGGGCAACAGCCTTACGAAACTCAAAGATTGCCGGCTGGAGACGGCCGTAGTACATGTAGAGCTCGCCCATCGCAAAGTGCGGTTCGGCGCGCTCAGGGGCGGTCTTTATGGCTCTTCGGTACTGACGAAAGGCATTAAGACCCTGCCCGGAATAGACGTAAGCATCGCCTAGATCAATCCGCTGCTCGGTATCATCCTCGCCTTTTTCCTTGGCTTTACGAACGGCACTACGATATTGATTGAGTGCTTCTGCGACCTGGCCATCCGCCATGAGCTTGTCGGCGTTTTCAACCTGATCATTCGAGATAACGGTGAAGGGGTCATTTCCTTCTTCCCGCGCATCGCCGATATCGGGTGAATCAAAATCTACATCCGCGTGGGCATGCGTATCCGCATCCGGGTCGGCCGGTATCGGTTCCACATCACTGAACAGGTCATCAGCCATACCACTCACGTCCTACACCCTCTTTGGGCTATCAAGAACCACGGTCACAGGACCCCAGTTTGTCAACGAGACTTCCATTTCGGTCCGAAAACGGCCCGTAGCTACATCGATGCCGAGCTTACGAACACTGTCACAGACATCTACATACAGCGCTTCTGCAAGCTCCGGGCCAGCAGCTCCAGTCCAAGAAGGTCGACGTCCCTTGCGGCAATCGCCCATCAGCGTAAACTGCGAGACGAGCAACGCAGCGCCATGAACATCGGTGAGGGACAGCTCCATGCCATCGGTTTCGCCGGGCTCCGGGAACAATCTCAGGTTTACAATTTTGTCTGCGCACCACTTGACATCAGCAGGTCCATCGTCAGGCGCAACCCCGACCAGCACCAACAGCCCTGTGCCGATAGCCCCTACGGTCTCCCCGTTGACATCGACTTTTGCCTGTCTGACTCTCTGTATCACCAAGCGCATCGCGATTCGGATGGTACCACGCGGGCACATCCGAAACGTTGACATTGTGACATGGCCGCAGGTATGCTTTGCCTTACGCTTACCTTGGAGGCAGTCATGCTGATTTCTCGACGCAACCTTACGCTGTTGGCATCCTTTGGGATGATTGGATTGATTGGATGTGCACCAGCCGCCAAAGAAGCCGGATCTGGTGATCCAAAACCAGATGCTGGTGCAGCTTCCACGTTCAAGATTGGTTTGATCACTCCTGGTAAGGTCAACGATGGTGGTTGGTGTCAGCTTGCACAGGATTCGGTGAATGCGATTGCCAAGGAAACCGGTGCAACGGTAACACCTGCGATTGAGGAACCTGCGAAGGCGGAAGTTGAAGCCGCGATCAGGCAGCTTGCTGAAGGCGGAAATACGCTCGTCTTCCTTCACGGCAGCGAATATGACTCTCCTGCAGCGGCTGTCGCTAAGGATTTTCCGAACACAACATTTGTTGTTGTCGGAGGCCGTACAGAAGCAGCAAACCTTCTCCCCTTGCAAATCAGCGAGCGTGAAGCGACTTATCTCGCCGGCTATGTTGCGGCGAGTCTTTCGAAGACCCATAAGATTGCCGCGGTCGGAGGCATTGACATCAAGATTATCAAGTCTGGATTCGATGCCTATGTTGCAGGCGCAAAGGCTGCTGATCCAAAGGTGGATGTTCGAGTAACGTACACCGGGTCATTCGATGACCAGGCAAAGGCGAAGCAGCAAACGCAGGCCCTTCTGGCTGCTGGTGTAGATGTCTTCACACACAACGCGAATGCCGCAGGTGCGGGAGTTGCGCAGGCGATTGAAGAGGATGGCAAGGCATTGTTTATTGGTGCAAATGCTCCTCAGACCGACCTTGCTCCAAAGCAAAATGTAGGCGCGTTCATACTTGATACGCAGAAGGGCTACCTTGTGGCCGCAAAGGCCGTCATGGACAAGAAAACGGATGGAAAGGCCTTCAAGCTTGGTATTAAGGATGGCGCAACGCGGTTTGAATTCAATGCTGCAACCGCGAGCTTATACACTCCAGAGCTAAAGACCAAGGTTGAAGGTGTCAGCAAGGACATCGAAGCAGGAACCATCAAGCTGTAAG
>JBEDDQ010000062.1:0-6316 GCA_041176185.1 Armatimonadota bacterium
CTATGGCGGACTGGAACATCTGGACAGCGCCGTCATCAGGCTTCCAAGAGCAAGCGCATCCAAGACATCGATGTCTGATCTCCGCCTCTGCGCCCACGAGCTGATTCATGCCTGGATGGTCAAGCGCATACGCCCGCAGGGACTTGGCCCATTTGACTACTCAACTGCCGTTCAAACACCTGACTTGTGGTTCTGCGAAGGCGTCACAGACTACCTGGCCCCAAAGCTGTGCGTGAGCGCCGGCATCATGACGCGTGCCGACTATCTGGCCGACCTGAGCGAACAGCTGACAGAGCTAGGGAACAACCCGGCCAGCCGTAGCGTGACCGCAGAGCAGTGCTCACTGAGAGTCTGGGAAGCAAGCAATTCACAAGGCTATGGCGGGCTGAGTTATTACAACAAGGGCTATGTTGTCGGCCTGATGATGGATCTCGAAATCGGCAATCGAACCGCCGGAAAGAAGTCGCTTTGGGATGTCATCTGGCGGATGTTGGATGACTACCGTAGCAGCGGCAAGGCTTATCCGGTGCGAGGGGTCGATTCCGTTGCCGAAATGGTTGGAGGTCAAGGGATGCGCCAGCTGATGGACTCCCTCCTTCGGTCAACAGACCCCATTGACCCGATGCCCCTGCTACAGGTCCTTGGCGTAGCGGCATCCGGGCGCAAACAGGATGTCCCCTACCTCGGGCTCGTCCTCGACACAAACCACACGCCCGGTGACAAAGCCTTTGTTTCGTTTGTACAAAAGGGGTCGCCAGCTGAGATTGCCGGGATTCGCCCGGGGATGACCTTGCTAGGCGCGGCTGCAAGCGGGATGGCGATTGCAAACGCAACTATCGGAACCACGCTAACGCTACGCTGTGAAACAGAAGATGGCAAAGCAGCCAGCTTTGCGGTGACCATGGCGCCATTTACATTCAGTAGCATAAAGCTCACCGTTCGACCGGATGCGACAGCAGAGCAGAAGGAACGCCTCAACGCACTCGCTGGTGTCGGGCTCAGGAGAGCAACCGCGGCTGCAAGGTGAGGACATCGTCCTCGACCACTTTCCACCACTTCATAAAGCGGTTAGGTACAGGCCCGGTGTCCGGAACAAACCGTGACGGAGTGATTGCATTGACTACAATACCAGTCGTTGCAATGGTGGCCCGGATTTCAGCAAACCTGCCTGCCGGAGTTATCGTCGTCGCGATACGTCTGCATCCTTCCATCGATGTCAGTACAGCCGCAGGGTCGCCTACAAAGATACGCCCACCCGCCGGGTGTCTGGTAAACGCATCGGCGACGCTTTCATAGAGGAAGCCGAAACGCTTGAGCGAGATCTTCCTTGATGCCGCAAGCGTTGTGTCCAGAATAAAGACCGCGGGTGTATCCGGATAGAGGGCAAGCGCAGCGTTTGCCGGAACATCGATGTGATCCCCATGTACCCAAATGACATCGGGCTTTCCGGCGACTAGAGCTGCGTTATCGTGATTCTCCTGTCGAACTACAGGCAGTGGCTTGGAGAACTCTCTTGCGGGTGGAATGTCGATGTAATCGCGAAACGGGCAGCTGCCATTGCGTGCGGCAGCACAGCGGGAACAGTGGTCGCTAAAGCGCTGCACATTTCCCTGATCAAAGAGATACGGTTTATGACTGTAAGTGCTGGCAATCCACTGCCATCCCAACGAATTTGATGCCGGGTCGCCATCTAGGAGATGCTGGAGGAACAGCTGCGCACCGTGCTGCCACGCGACTTTCCGGTGATGGATGATGTACGATGCCACCCACATCCGGGCGTGGTTGTACATATAACCCGTTTCCCGCAGTTCATTGATGTTTTCATCCATGCAGGCAAGCCCGGTGGTTCCAAACCGAATGTCATCCGGGAGCGGGCGATTACCGAGCTTGACCTTTGGCGATTCCAGGTTTGTGTGCATGATTGCATCGCCGAGCTGCTCGTAGACACGCTGATAATACTCACGCCATGCCAGCTCCTGAAGAAACTTGATGGGCGGATTTCCACCCGATTTCCGGATGGCAGTCGTTCGGCACTCTGTGAGCGTTATCAGACCATGGCGGATGTAGGGTCCAAGCTGACTGACACCGGAGCCTGAGCCTACGAGGTTGCGTGTCCGTGCGTATGCGGAGACATCGAAGGCTGCCAATCGCCGAAGGCCTTCCGTGCGTCCGCCGAGCCACGGTGAAAGCTCATATCCCGTAAATGAAAGCTGTTCCCGGACATCTAGAAGCATCTGGAGGGTTTGTGCACGGTCTGCGGTTGCAAGGGGAAGTTCAATGGGTTGCATCACTGATGCTAAACCGCGGAGGCCATGAAAGATTCCAAGTTTTCAGCGCACGTTGAGATATCACGCCCCCGGGGACCCGAAGAGCCATCAAACTCCCCTCACAACCGATGTGCTGGTAACATAGCCGGGTGTCCCCCTCGTGGGATTGATTCCCTTTTTGATGGAGCTTTGGTCATGCTATTAGGAACCCAGCGGGTCAACGATGCCGGTCACCTCGAGATCGGTGGCTGTGACACAGTTGAGCTGGCAAAGACATTTGGAACCCCTCTCTACGTTGTGGATGAAGCCCTTGTCCGCGAGAACTGCCGTAAGTATACGGAAGTGTTTGGCAAGCGTTACAAAGGGGATGTCCGGATTTCGTATGCATCCAAAGCATTCCTGGTGCAGGCTATCGCAGCGGTTGTGAATGAGGAAGGCCTGGACATCGATGTCGCAAGCGGCGGTGAGCTCTACACCGCGTTGTCGGTCGGTTTCCCACCGGAAAACATCCTGTATCACGGCAACTACAAGTCGGATGAAGAAATCGAGCTTGGCATTGCCAAGGGTGTTGGCCGCTTTGTCGTCGACAACCCGCACGAGCTGCAACGCCTCTCACGTATCGCGACCGCACACGGAATTGTGCAACCGATTCTGATTCGTGTGACTCCGGGGATCGATCCGCACACCCATCGCCGTATCCGAACGGGTCAGGAAGACTCCAAGTTTGGCATCAATGTCTCCGATGGCTCAGCCCTCGAAGCAATCAAGGAAGCGCTGACATTGCCAGGGATTGACCTCAGGGGTATCCACTGCCACGTCGGGTCGCAGCTGCTGGATACGCAGTCCCATACGGATGCCATCGATGTCATGGTTGAGTTCCTCGCGACTGTAAAATCCGAGACAGGCAAGTCGCTTCCTGAACTGGACCTTGGTGGCGGACTTGGTGTCCGTTATCTGGAGCACCACGAGCCACCATCCTACGAGGCATTTGCCGAGACGCTTTGTTCGGCACTGGATGCGGCATTTGAGAAATATGGCATCGAGACGCCTGCACTGCTCCTCGAGCCAGGTCGCTCCCTCGTGGCCGAAGCAGGTACGACGCTTTACACCGTCGGCCAGGCTAAGAAGGTAAATATAGTTGAGGAGCCAGGCACACGCACCTATGTTGCTGTGGATGGCGGGATGAGCGATAACCCTCGCCCACAGCTCTACGATGCGGTTTATCGCTGCCTCGTGGCGAATCGTGCTGATCAACCACGCGATCAAATCGTCACGGTTGCGGGTAAGCACTGCGAGACCGACATTTTGATCTGGAACACACCAACGGGTGCGATTGGTGAGGGCGATGTCTTGGCCGTACAGACAACGGGTGCTTACAACCACGCGATGGCGAGCAACTACAACCGCTTCCGCAGACCGGCGGTGGTTTTTGTGCAAAATGGTCACGCCGATGTGGTTTATGAGCGTGAGACGCTGGATGACTTGCTACGCCAGGACCGCCTCCCGGAGCGCCTTCAGGCTAAGTAGTTTCCTAAGAAGCGGACGTGTTTCAAGCCCGATCTTGTTATGAGATCGGGCTTTTTGTTTTTCTGATGTCACACGGGGTGAACATGGTGCGATTCAGCGGTGTGATGATTACCACCCGCGATGTTTGGACACTTTTCAACATTTTCTTTGCAATTTGTGTCACATCCACACGCCAGCCCGCGATTGGGAGGTGTTAGCAACGAAACAGCTCCCGCATTGTCGCAGCATGGGATGCTGATGTGAATCCCCTGGGGTAAAGAATAAATGTCAGATATTGATAATAATGATGATTCGCTAATACATGATTTTGACTATGAACGTGCGCAATTCATGCTTGAGGAGACTTACAACACGGAAGCGGCCCCGGGTTGCTGGGGTTATTACAGCATCTCCGATGCACCTCCAGGCATGTGCGGCGGCGGAATGGGTGGCTTTACGTGGTTCACCGATGAAGCATCCCTGTTGGCATTCTTCGAAGGTGCGCTCCCCCATATTGCAAGCACATGGCTGGACTACGATGCCCTTGCTGCACCGTTTGCAGAATTTGGCGAACAGCTTCGTGCTGACTGGAACTCTGTCAACGATATCCTACTAGACACCAACATCCTGCTCAAAGGCTGGGAGCAGATTCTGTGGATGGGGTCGTTTGAGGAGTTGACATCCGGGGAGAGTGCATTCGCCTGTGAGCTACGCGCGTGGTTCCGGGAGTTTATCTTCGATGATGACGTCGATGGAGACATCTCAGCTGCGTTTTCCAGCGAGCCGCTCCCTGAAGAGCTCTGGGAGCTCTTTTCACAGGAGATGTATAACCGCGGGCTGTAACCAAAGTTATCCCCAGCGAACCGATGTCATCGTCAGCGAACCGCCAACCGCACTGTCTGTAAAGAACTTTGGTTCTTCATTTGGGCGTGTTGCGCCCAGTGCATAGAGCATCGGCCAGTAGTGATCAGGCGTCGGCACGGCGAGCTTTTGTGCAGCATTGAAGTCTGCAACATTTGTAAGGCGGTCGATATCACGTGAAACCAGCTGTGCCTTAAACATCGAATTGGCTTCCTCCGCCCAAGGATACGCAAATCCAGGATCTGCAATGTGGTCCCAAGCAATCATCCCGAGATTGTGTACGATGTTTCCACTTCCGAGAAGGAGCACTCCATGGTCTCGCAGTGCCTGCAGCTGCTGCCCGATGTCTACATGGTAGCTGCCGGGTTGGTGATAAGCGATGGAAAGCTGAACGATAGGAATGTTGGCATTCGGGTACATTTGCCTTAGCACTGACCATGCTCCGTGATCGAGGCCCCAATCGTGATCCGCATGCACGGAAGTACTCGATATCAGTGCACGAGTGGCATCCGCGATGTCGGGTGCACCAGGTGCCGGGTACTCAATGCTGAACAGCTCACGGGGGAAGCCTTGGAAATCATGGATCGTCCTTGGATGCAACATTGATGTCACCGCTGTCCCGCGGGTCAGCCAGTGCGCGGAAATGCAGAGGACTGCCGTCGGTACAGGTAACTCGCTTCCGAGCTGTCTCCACTCACTTGTCCACATATTCGTTTCGATTGCATTCATCGGACTGCCATGTCCCATGAACAGCACCGGCATTCGGTCCGACTTTGGCAAACTGGCGAGCGATGTTAATGTTGCATCAAGGGACATTCGAAGTCATTCCTCTTTCACATCACAAATGGTGGAGAGAGACAAAAATGGCCCCCGAAACGATTCCGGGAGCCAAGCTTGTCGAAGTGGTTTCGTGATGCTTACTTTGCAGCTTTTAGCTGTGCATTTACAGCATCCCAGTTCACAACATTCCACCAAGCCTTGAGGTAATCGGCACGCTTGTTCCGGTACTTCAGGTAGTAGGCATGCTCCCAGACATCGTTGCCGAGGATTGGCACGCCACCGTCCATGTACGGGTTATCCTGATTTGGGGTGCTGACGATCTCGAGCTTTCCAGCCTTCGTGCGCGCGAGCCAAACCCACCCGGAACCGAAGCGCTTGAGGCCAGCATCTTCGAATGCAGCCTGAAACTTTTCGTATGAGCCAAAGGTTCCATTGATGGCATCTGCGATCGGGCCCGTCGGTGCACCTGCCGTACCAGGCTTCATCTGTGCCCAGAACATCGTGTGGTTCACGTGGCCGCCGGCATTGTTCCGTACAGCGGTTCGGATTTCCTCAGGAAGACGGTCGAGCTGCTTACAGAGACCTTCGGCACTTTGTACCTTGGAGAGAGCAGGAACCTTTGCCAGGGCTGAGTTTAGGTTGGTGACATAAGCTTGGTGATGTCGATCATGGTGAATCTGCATCGTTTCAGCATCGATGTGTGGCTCAAGTGCTGCAAATGGATATGCCAATGCTGGCAATGTGAATGGCCCAGTTGGTGTCTGAGCAGCAAGCCCCGCACCCGCTACGCCCGCAAATGGCATCGCTGCCAAGCCCTGTAAAACTGTACGTCGTGAAATCATCTACTTCTTTTCCTCCCGTTGCACGATGAATGTGTCAAGTTCCTTGCCATTGGCATCTAT
>JBEDDQ010000063.1:0-2886 GCA_041176185.1 Armatimonadota bacterium
GTACAACGAAGTTCAGGCAGGCAAGAAAGTCATTTTGGCTGCTGCGGATACGTTCCGTGCGGCGGCGGCAGACCAGCTGGCCATTTGGGCTGAGCGAAGCGGCGCAGAGCTCATTCGACAACATGAAAATGCAGATCCTGCAGCCGTCGTGTTTGATGCTATCCATGCGGCAAAAGCGCGCGGTGCGGATTTAGTCCTCGTGGACACCGCGGGCCGCCTCCATACACGGACAAACCTCATGGAGGAGCTTGCCAAAATTCGACGTGTTTGCGAGCGTGAGCTGGGCCGGGCACCCGATGAGGTCTTACTCGCGCTTGATGCAACAACCGGACAGAATGCCGTAACCCAAGCGAAGGAGTTTACACAGGCTGCTGGGGTGACTGGGATAGTCCTCGCAAAGCTGGATGGCACAGCGCGCGGCGGTATCGTCGTGACACTACGCGAGGAACTTGGCATTCCTGTAAAGCTGGTTGGCGTCGGAGAAAAGCCAGGCGACCTGCGCGAATTCCATCCCGATTTGTTCGTGCAGGCAATGTTGTCGTAGCTCAGCATTGCTGCTAAAAATAAAAAGTCCCCGTCTGGTCGTGCCAGACGGGGACTTTTCAGCTTACAAAGGTCTTCTCAGACCTTCCAGCCCTTGCGGTATTCCTTACGAAGCATCGCGTTTGCACGCTCATTATTTGTTTTGAGCTTACGCGCATCCCACTCAATCGCTTCACCTGTTCGGTAAGCAACGGTGCCAAGAAGCACGGTTTCCGTCAGTGCACCTGCGTAATCAAAGTTACACGTGGTCGGTCCACCGTTACGAATCGCCTGCATCCACTCTTCGTAATGTCCAATCGAATCTGGGATGGACTTTGCTGGTGGAACAAACCCAGTGAACTTATCTTCAGGCAAAAGCTTGTAGCGACCGTAGTCTGCAAGCAACATTCCCTTGTCACCGATGAAGAGCGACCCATCACCCCAAGACTGGGCGCCAGCCTTTTTGAAGGCATCGCCAGCCATGTTGCCATCGTACCAAGTGACCTTTACCGGAGGTTGGGTTCCACGCGCGGGGAAGTCATATTCAACTTTGACGCCTTCTGGTGCGAATTGTGGGTGTGCAGGAGGTCCGGATGCCGCAATACGCGTTGGATGTCGCAGATCCAGCGCCCAGAACACAAGGTCGATATGGTGGCAGCCCATGTCACCGAGGGTTCCATTTCCGTATGCCCAATATCCACGCCAGCGTGCTGGATGGAAGACTGGGTGGTAAGGCGCAACCGCGCATGGTCCAAGCCACTCATCCCAGTGCATGTTCTCTGGTGTGCCATCGGAATATGGCTCGAGGTCACGCCCGGACCAGGCCTTTCCAACACGGGTATGCACTTCAAGGACATTGCCAATTGCACCGCTGCGGATAAGCTCAACGACTCGGCGGTAGTTAGGTTCTGCATGAATCTGCGTGCCCATTTGGGTGACACGCTTCTTCTTCTTGGTGAGCTCAGCGATTTTACGTGCTTCTTCAACTGTGTGTGTCAGTGGCTTTTCACAGTACACATGGAGGTTATGATTGAGCGCAAACGCAGTTGCCGGAGCGTGGTTGTGGTCAGGCGTGCTGATAACAACGGCATCCAGTCCCTTTTGCTCTACAAGCTTTCGGTAATCTGTGTAAACAACAGCATTCGGAAAACGCTTCTTCGCAACGGCGATGTACTCATCGTCGATATCACAAATAGCCGTGATGTTCTGTGACTGTACACCATCGATGTTAGCCAACGCACGGTTGTTTGTTCCAATGATTCCGATATTCAGCTTCTCGTTGGCTGATTGCCCCAACGCCTGATTGCCTGCTGCCATCCACAATGCTCCTGCGCTAAGCGCTGAACCGGAGATAAATCGCCTTCGCGAAAGTTCTTCCATAACCTTACCTCAATCCTGACCAAGAGTGCCCTCATACATTCACCGTATAAAGCTCAAATCCATGCTGGAATCTGACTAATCAAGGGCAAATGCGATGTACTTGTTTCCCGACTTCGTCCCAAGTTTTCCGCCGCCTCCAGCGGCAATGACGACGTATTGCTTTCCATTGACCATATAGGTACAAGGAGTCGCATAGCCTCCAGCACCAAGGTCAGCGGCCCAGAGCTCTTTCCCTGTGAACTTGTCGTACGCACGAAACTTTTCGTCTGGAGAACCTCCGATGAAGACCAGCCCACCTTTTGTGACGATGGTTCCTCCAAATGACTGAGCACCAAGTCCCTTTTGACCTTTACTCTCTAGTTCGGGATATGCACCGAAAACCTTACGCCAAGCAAAGGTTCCTTTGTTCAAATCCACCGCAGTAAGCCATCCCCAAGGCGGTTTAATCCCCGGATACCCCTCGTGGTCGTTGAACCACTGATAGCCATTAAAGTCATAGCCTCCGCGGGAGTTTGCAGTAAGCCCCATCACAGATGGAATGTCATTCGTATTGATATACAGGTAACCCGTTTCTGGATCAAAGCTGGCACCTGACCAGGTCGCGCCGCCATGGAAACCCGGAGCTACCAGTGTGCCCTGCACGCTCGGTGGGAGATGCTCTTTTCCATACAGCAGTGATGTCAGCTGCTTCCTAACACTTGCCGCCGCATCAGGTGTACGGTTCGTTACATCGGCATCGGTGAACCCGGAGCGGGACAACGCTGGTGGAGCGAGCGGTACTGGTTGTGTAGGGGATGTCCACTCGCCTGGCACCGTTGACTTTGGGGCAGCCTTTTCTACGATTGGAAACAAACTTTTTCCCGTAACACGGTCGAAGACATAGATAAAGCCTGTTTTTGTTGGCTGCGCTACGGCATCGATGCGCTTGCCCTTACTCGCGATATTTACCACCAACGGCGGGCACGGATTGTCATGGTCCCAGAC
>JBEDDQ010000064.1:0-4964 GCA_041176185.1 Armatimonadota bacterium
CAGTAAGTTATTAACAAAGCCGGTTTGCCCTTTTGCGAAAAAGGGTAAGCCGGCTTTGATTTTTGGAGTAACACAATGAAGAAATCCCTGAACATTGCGATGCGTGGAATGATTGCCTTTATGGCAGTCGCACCGTTGTTGGCTGGTTGTGGTGACAAGACGGTCACAGAACCAGGTAAGAACGATACACCCGTGATGAAAGAACAGCGCCAACAAAAAGACGGCGATTAGTCTCTGTCCGTTTTGGATAGTAGGATTTTCGAGCGTCGGGAGGCAATTGCACCCGGCGCTCGTGGTTTTAATGCGTTTGAGTTAGGATTTCAGGATGAAGACCCGCAATACACTGCGATTTGCACCGATGATTCCGTTTGTTGCCTTGGCTTTTCTTGCCCCGGCCGCCGCTGAACCACCAAAGGGCGCTACGGTCAAGGCCAAGCCTGTTGCTAAGGCCACACGACCCGTTGTCGACTTCACACGCTATGGAAACCCCGCAGGCACCCGACAAGCAAAGGTTGTTGCAGGGGATGTTGGAGTACTTCCAAATGGCCGGCTCCTAAATCCGACAGGCGAGCGCCTTTACACCGCAGGCAGCGACCTCTTTGATCTGTCCCTCAGCCCGGATGGCAAAACGCTTGTCGGTAACTACGATGGCGGACTTACCATTTGGCAGCGGAACACCCCCGGCGGTGTCCCACGCGTCATCACTCAGAAAAATATGGGCTTTGCTGGCGCATTCACGCATGGCGGTGCACAGTACATCGTCTCGAATGGTGATGCTGGCCACGGTATTTCCATTTACGATGCAACCAGCTGGTCCCTCCCAAGCGCACCGGCAACAACCGAGCGCAAGGTGATGAATGTTGACCAGGAGCCCCTCTTCACCATCGCGGCCGACAAGGAAACCTACATCCAGGACATCGTCCTCGCCCCGGATGGTCATACAGTCTACGCCCTCGATGTCGCACGCCAGCGCGTAATTGTGTTTGACCTCACGGAAAAGAAGGTCATCGCCGATGTCGCAGCGGGACGTCAACCATACGCCCTTGCACTCAACGCCGATGGTAGCCGCCTCTTCGTCGCCAACATCGGTATCTTTGACTACTCCCTCGTTCCGCCTCCGGCGGAAGGCAGCGGCTTTAGCAAACGCGGTCTGCGTATTCCTCCATTTGGTTTTCCATCCAAGGAAGCCGAAACAGGTGTTCAAACAGAAGGTCGCTTTGTTCCAGGTCTTGGCTCACCACGCGTCCCGGATGCACAAAGCCTTTGGTCCTACGATGTCCGCAAGCCGGCAAGCCCGACGGTTACAGGCAAAGCCAAGACCGGTATCCTGATTCACGCACCTGCTGACAATGGCAAGTCCGTCGGTGGATCATCGCCTAATGCGCTCTATATCCATGGAAACAGCATCTGGGTTTCGAATGCAAACAACGACACCGTACAGGCATTCGATGTACGTACCCTCAAGCTTCTCAAGACCATTAAGCTGACCCCAACGAAAGAGCTGTCTCGCTTGCGAGGAATCATCCCAACCGGGATGGTGATGAACCGTAAGGGCACGCGTCTCTACGTCGCCGAAGCCGGTATCAACGCCGTCGCAGTAATCGACCCTGTAAAGGGAACCGTCCTTGGACATATCCCGACGGGCTGGTATCCAACCCAGCTCGCCCTTGGACCATTCGATGAAAAGCTCTTTATCGCGACCCAAAAGGGCATCGGACGTGGACCACGCGGCTATAAAAACCTCCGCCCGAAAACCGATGAGCGCTTCGGGCTTGGCGATATGCCAGGCATGGTGGATGTCGTCTCGACGCCAAAGGATGCAGACCTTGCAAGCTTGACGCGTAAGGTTCTTGATTACAACGGTTTGCTGCCGGTGGCCGCGAAGCGTCCTGAGATTCCAAAGGATGTTCAGTACGTGGTCTTCATCACCAAGGAAAACCATACCTTTGATGGCATCTTTGGCACGCTCGAAGGCGCAGATGGTGATCCTGACTACGCAGAGTTTGGAGAAAAAGGCTGGATTCGTGAGAAGGGTAAAGCTGAGCGCGTCCCAATCATGCCAAACCACCTCAAGCTTGCCCGCCAATTTGCTATCAGCGATAACTTCTACATGGAGCCCGAGGCATCCGGGGATGGCCACCGCTGGCTGGTTGGCGTCTACCCAAGTATCTGGACCACACGTGTCTATTACTCAGGCTGGGGCTTTGCACTTAGCGAGTCTGCCCGTGGTCGTATGACATCGTTTGGTTCAAATGGCTCGCAGATTCCTGAGGACTACCTCGAGAACGGCTCGCTGTGGGAGCATCTTGGGCGTGGGGGAATTACCTTCCGCAACTATGGCGAAGGCTATGAGCTTCCGCATAACGATGAAGGTAATCCTGATTCCAAGACCGGCGCAAACATGCTGATCAACTTCCCGATGCCGAAGATTCTCTTCGACAACACCTGTTTTGAGTTCCCTGCGTACAACAACAACATCCCTGACATCGCCCGCGCAGACTGGTTTATTGATGATGTGACCAAATACCGCAAGACCCATAAGGGTACGCTTCCACGGTTTATGAACATCGCAATCTGTAACGACCACGGTGCGGGAGCCAATGCGAGCCGTGGGTATCCGTATACATCCAGCTATATGGCGGACAACGACCTCGCGCTTGGCCGCATTCTCGAGTTCCTCTCCAAGCAGCCTGAGTGGAAGAAGATGGTCGTGTTCGTAACGCAGGATGACTCGGGTGGAGATGGCGACCATGTCGACCGTCAGCGCTCGTTTGTGCTAGGGCTTGGCCCATGGATCAAGCCTGGTTACGTCAGCCATGACCACACCAGCATCATGAGTATCCACAAGACCATCTACCGGATCTTTGGACTTGGTCCGAACAACCTCTTCGATGCGGTGACAACCGACCTCAGCGACATGTTTACGGACAAGCCAAACTTTGCGCCGTACACACATGTGCCGAGTGATCCCCGTGTCTTCAAGCCTGCGGACACAATGGATCCGGATGATCCTCAGTTCAAGAAGCGGCGGGGTGAGCGGCCTGCGATGCGCATGGATGACCCCAAGTGGATTGAGAAAATGCGCGAAGATGGTGTGAAACCAAAGCGCGAAGAAGAGGACGAGGACTAGTTAAAAGTGTAAAGGCGATACGGCATCCGTATCGCCTTTACGTTTGACACCTTAGTAATTCCAGTCAAACCTCGGTACCGGAAGGCAAATACAGGCATCAAGGGCACTCAGGAGAGCCTCTGGGCCATCAAAGTCAGAGGTTACCGCGAGCGCAGTAGCGGTACTGCTCCCCAGCCACAACCGAGAGAACGCGCCAATATCGGCCGAGAGCGTTTCTAGCCCATCCGTGTGGCCCGTCTTGAGGGTACTCTTCTCACCAATATGGATGGTATAGTTGCCGCCACAGCCGGACCAGGGAGTATCCTGCGGAAGAAAACGTGTGACTGGATCCTTGATGATGAGATTGAAGTCAATGGATGGTCCATGCACGGACAGTTTCTCTATCGCGGCCTGAAGGTTCACGATACGTGCCTGCTGATAGGTCATCGCCGTGATGCCCGTTTCGTACTTGGACTTCTGCGTGATGGCACGGGAGCGCAGCGGACGGTGGATGAAGTCCTGTAACGCAATGCCGGGCGGCTCTTCCATAACGACAAGATGGACCTGATCCGCGAGAGTGTGCAAAAAGGCCATCAGCTCACGGAGCTGCTCCCGCGTCTCCCAGACCGTGAAGATTACACGAAATGGACCGTTTTCCGCATCCTTGCGGGAGAACCAAATCATGTGGGAAATACCGCCATCCGCGTGGTCTCGATAACCAAACCCGATGCCATTTGTACATTCCTGCATGTCAGCGAGAGTCCGCTTTGCGCTGTCAAAGTTGACGCCACCATGTCGGAGCCAGCGCCGGGAGCGGGCAGCATGGATTTCATCAACATCTATTTCGGTAAACCGCAGCGGTGAACGCGCAGTCGCATCCACCCGGATGTCCTTTGGGTCAAAGCGAATCAACCGCATGATGTCCAGCGAGCCGTATCCAAGGCGATCGTAAAAGCCTTGGTCGAATATTCCAAGGGCAGAAACGACTGCACCGTTCGCTGCGCCCGCTGCCATCGCGTGAGCAAGAGTGTTTGCTGCGACGCCACCGCGCCGCGCCTGCAAGCTTGTTGTCACACCGGTAACTGCTTGAAGCCGGATGTCTGATTGCTGGTATCGGAGCGTGGCAGCTGCGGTGTGCACGACGGACTGTACGGCTTCGTCACGGATACCGACCCACGTTGGTCCAAGGTCAAAGAAGGTGTCCAGCAGCTCGCAAGCATCGACTTTGTCCGACCACCCACAGTCATGCCACACAAGCTGTGCTCCGGCTTTGTGAAGTGTTTCGTCGTAAATCGCTACATGTAACTCATCAGCCATTTGTATATAACCTATCTAACCTTCGTGGCTCCTACGACAACGTGCCTTGCGGTAGAAGAACCCAGTTGCCTTCTGAAACCACATCTACTTTGCCATCTACAACCTTAATCGCCGTTTCATCATCAATCACATAGCACGGAATTTCCATGCCAGTAGCCCATCGCTTTGCATTTACCAGTTTGTTGTCCGGCAAGTCTGGGTGATCCAGATGTGGGAAAATCGCGAAGTCGACCAGGCCAAGCGTCGTGTCGCATTGAGGGGCATCAGCTCCGCGTGCGGGATCCGTCCAGCCCACAAAGTCACCGCCGATACGCGGCGCCATCACCATACTCCCCGCACTGAGGCCTACCCATACGGTGTCTCTAAGCTCGGGAAGCAACTCCATCATCCCGGATGCGTGCATCCAGTAGCTTAAGTATCCGGCATCCCCGCCAGCGACCAAAAGCACATCGGCTTCGCGGACCTTTGGTATCCAGAAATCCTTGTTAAGACTTGGAAGAGCGGTCAGCTCAAGCACACCGACAGACTTCCACCCAAG
>JBEDDQ010000065.1:0-5037 GCA_041176185.1 Armatimonadota bacterium
ACCGGCACGCGCGTATAAAAGTCTGAGGTAGTCGTAAATCTCCGTGACGGTGGCGACGGTTGAGCGCGGGTTGCGGCTGGTGGATTTCTGATCGATAGCCACCGCTGGCGAGAGGCCTTCGATCTGGTCGACATCCGGTTTGTCCATCTGGCCAAGGAACTGCCGTGCGTATGCGGAGAGGGACTCCACGTAGCGGCGCTGGCCTTCGGCATAGAGGGTGTCAAACGCAAGCGATGACTTCCCGCTTCCGGAGAGTCCGGTGATGACTACCAGCTTGTCCCTCGGAATATCTATATCGATGTTCTTGAGGTTGTTTTGGCGCGCGCCGCGGATGCGGATTGCGGGGCCTTTGATGCTGACGGGGACGCGGCTGTCGGTGACGGGTTCGGTTTCCATAGGGCTCATACCGCCCACGGTCGGGATGTGGGCCACACGAGTGTACCTGTCATCCAGAGTGCCTGTCACATTTCCGGTGGCAGACTACTTTCCCCGAATCCGCCCGGAATCGGATACCCAATCCGTAAGTCCGTTTGAGCCCGCGACCATGCGTACTGGAATGCTGTGTCCAAGAGCTCATCCCAGTGGTAATACGTCTCACTGACATCTTCAACGCGGAATAGTGCCCGACCTGCAGAATCGCTTCCGGTAGGGGCATCGTGCATTTTCGTGACGGTCGCGATGTAGGCGTTTGCGGCCCCCGCGGTCCCATCCTCTGCCGTAAGCACAAAGGCCCCCAGCTGGGTTAGCGGACCGAGCTCGATGCCGGCTTCTTCCATAGATTCCCGATGCGCTGCCATTTCGGGTGTCTCACCAGGTTCGATGTGGCCGCTCGGGATGCACCAGCCGCGGTTAATAATTTCTGCCAGCACGATGAGGTCGCCGTAGAACGGAAACACGACTACATGCGTAACGGGAGCAGCGGTTGAGAGTACGAACTCGGCTTTATAGCTACCCCATTTTGCCGTCGGAAACTCAGTCAATGCTGAGCAGGTCTTGGAGGTTTGTCGCGAACAGGTCGATGCGACCACACTTTTCGCAGACTTTGGCGGCAACCGGGGATGTCGTTACAGATGCCACTCCGAGAAAGTCATCGGATGCTTTTCCCGTAATCGTGATGCGGGCATCCCCGTTACCGACCTGAAGGCGTCCCTTATGCATTTGACCGCCACACGCGGCACATGTGTTCTTCATACGGCGCTTATCGTACCAAACGTCTTCGGATTCTAGCCGGGGGTCATTTCCCAGAAATCAGCGCCAACGATATCAAATGGCAGGCGATGTTCATCCGGGGCTGTTGCATCGAAGTGTTGGTTCACAAAGTAAACCAGCTGACTGGTGGTGTTTCCGACATTTGCACAGCCGTGTGCGACACCGCGGGGAATGAAGAGGAGACGGGCTACGCCACCACCAAGGAGCAATCGCATTTGTGCATTCAGGGTTGGGCTGTCCGCGCGAGCATCCACCAGACCCACGAGAAGGCGCTCAGTCGGCGGTACAAACCAGACATCGTCCTGGTTGTAGTGGATATGAAATGCTTTGATAGCTCCCGGCTGAACGACCGACCAAGATGACTGGCGGACTTGGAATTCAGGGATGGCTACGAGGCGGCCGTTGTCATCGAGTCGGATAATCTCGGCGAATGCACCACCATCATCCTGGAAGGTTCGCAGCTCGATAATCCTGACGCCTTCGATGTTTGTACGGGGAGCGTAGCTCTGAGTGGTAAGGACATTTGCATAATCCGGGTGAATGTCGGATGGGGAAAGTCGATCAGCCATGTCTTATCTGGTCTCCGGGAGATTGGGTTTGGTTTCGCTTGCGATCCGGCGCAGGTAGGAGGCGTAACCCGTCTTGCCAAGGGCGTTTGCTCCGGCAATGACTTCATCGGCGGAAATCCAGCCATTTTGCAGTGCGATTTCCTCGAGGCAGGCGATTTTGAGGCTCTGCCGGCGCTCGATGGCAGCGACAAAGTTGCCTGCCTCGAGGAGGGCATCGTGGGTACCAGTGTCAAGCCATGCGGTTCCGCGACCAAGTATCTCAGCATGGAGGTCATTTTTGGCCAGGTACATCTGGTTGACGGTGGTGATTTCCAGCTCCCCGCGGTGGCTGGGTTTAACGGCTGCTGCGACATCTGTGATGTCTTTGTCGTAGAAGTAAAGCCCGACAACCGCATAGTTTGACTTTGGTTGCTCGGGTTTTTCCTCGATGGAGATGACGCGGCCAGTACAGTCAAAGTCCATCACTCCGTAGCGTTCAGGGTCGGCGACATGATAGCCGAAGACCGTGGCACCGGATGCGCGGTTTGCGGCTCTGCGGAGCTGTTCTGGAAGACCGTGTCCATAAAAGACATTATCTCCAAGAACAAGTGCGGCTGGTCCACCGGCGATGAAGTCTTTCGCGATATGAAAGGCTTGTGCAAGTCCTTCCGGGCGCGGCTGAACTGCGTACTGGAGTGAGATACCGTAAGCGTAAGCGCTGCCATCCCCAAGGAGGCGCTCAAACAGAGGAAGGTCTTCCGGAGTGCTGATCAGCATGATGTCCCGGATGCCGCTTAGCATTAGGGTCGAAAGCGGGTAATAGACCATCGGCTTGTCATAGACGGCCATCAGTTGCTTGGAAACGGCTTTTGTTGCCGGATAGAGGCGTGTTCCGCTGCCTCCAGCGAGGACGATTCCCTTGCTCATTGTTACATTCTACGCCCCGGGTCGAAGTTACGCTGGCGAGGCTTGACGGGGCATACCGACCCCGCTACACTCACCATTACAGCACATGACCGATTCAGACGAACTCCCGTGGAATAGTATGTCCATAAAACTTCCGGCGGAAGCATTTGTTTCCGGTGGTTTTTTCGATGAACGACTACGTTTTACGGCACGTGTTGGGCGTGGCGTATTACGGGTGTCTGTGACATCGACGGAGCCGTGGCTCTCGTTTGTCCCGCAGAGCTTTGCGATTGCTGCTGGTGGTGTGGTGGATGCGGAAGTGGTGGTGGATGTCGCTACGGCGAAGCGGATGGTCGAAGGGGGGCGGCCGCCTCTCGGAGAGCTCCAAATTGCCTTCACGCAGCAAAATGCCGCTGGCGTTCGCGTCGAACGAACCGCGTCCTTGCCGGTTCAGCTCCCCGTCGCCGTTTGTCCATCCTGCAAGCGTGTCCTTCACATCCCCAGTCATCTCGGTGCAAAGCCTCCGACCGTCTGTATGCACTGCTTTGAACGCCTGCGTCCATGCCCCCAATGTGGTGTCCTCAACACCTGGCGCGTGCGTACATGTCTTGTCAGCCCAAATCACATCATCCGGTCAAGCGAGGACTGGGTAACGCTCGGTGGTAATAGTGGCCACACCGGCAAAGCGGATGTTCCCCTTGGGGCAGGTGCCCTGATTTGGCAATATCCAATTACATTGCATACGAATCCACTCCGGCGTTTGCAGTGGTCATCCGTGGTGACAGCTTTTGGCGTAGTTTATGCGGCGAGCACCACAGGCGATGGTGAGCATTTGCTGCATGCCTTCGATGTCGAATCTGGCACGCCCATTTGGGATCCGTATGTCCTGCCAGCACCCGTTCATCCCGATCGCGGCGGTGTCTGCGTAGTCGGCGATTTCATCGTGGCGGGGCTTGTGAGCGGGAGCGTTCTTGCCATCGATGCGATACGCGGAACCCGTCGGTGGATGGTCGATATAGGTGGCTCGGTTTACGGCTCAGCGATACCTGTAGGCATTAATGCGATTGCCGTGCCTGTAGCGGATGGCATTCATGCTGGACGCCTTGTTGTCCTTACAACGGATGGCGGACGCATCAAGTTTGAGGTTCCGCTGACAGGACGACCTGAATGCACGCCTGCTGAGGGTCACAACGTTATAGTCGTTCACGATGATACCGGCGGGGTCCTTGCCGTCAATGCATCGACGGGTGTGACGCTTTGGTATGCACAGCTGGCAGACAGCTTTGATGCCGCACCAGTCATCGCGGATGGCATTGTTTACTCAGGCGGGCATGATGGAATTCTCCGTGCGGTGGCGCTTGAAAGCGGAAATCTGGTCTGGCAATCCCCCGTCGTTGGCGGGGCTATCACAGGGACGCCGAGCATTGCCGACAGCGTGGTGGCTGTACCAACCGTTGATGGCTTGTGCCTTGTCAGTCGTGAGACGGGACAGCCCGTACAGCGGACAAGTCGCGGACCGGTTCGGGCGCAGCCTATCGTCGCCCCGGATGGCTTTTTGTTCGCTGGGCGAGATGCGCGTTTGCATCGCTTGGCGGCGGGGATGTCGGTGGATGATGTCTACGATGCGGGTGGGGGCGGTCCACAGGTCAGCGTCCCGATGGCCTACGCCGATGGTAATGTCTTTGTTGCTACCACCCGTGGCGTGCTCTATGCGCTGCGAATGACGGGGGTACTCTAAATGTCTGAGCTGCTCCCGGCGATACTTACACGACAGATTGCCAGTGCTGGTGTCGTTGCGACGCCGCAACCCGATGTCAACGCATGGATTGGCTCGGATATCCATACTGGGCATCCTGTCATGGTTCGCCGGATTCCAAGCTCCGAGGCAGTTCAAAACCGCTTGACTGCTGCGCTGGATGCCGTGCATCAAACGGTCGTTCCGTTTCGCCGGTGGATGCTTGTGGATGGCAGTGTCTATACGATTCGTGATGTGCTGAAAGGGAAGAACCTTCGCCAGTACTGGATGGGTGTTGGCGGGCGCGCGGATACCGAGACGCTGCGGCGCTGGATTGTGCCCCTTCTTGATGGCCTTGCTGCATTCCATGCAGCTGGAATTGCCCATGGGGGACTGTCTCTTGACAATCTCATTATTGGTGATGACTTACGGATGTATATTGCGGATGGTGGCATCTGTGACCCGGCTGCCCCGCATCACAACAATGTGTACGGGCCGGGTGCCAGGCCATCAGCTGACATTGTTGCCGCTACAAAGCTTGTGACTGCATTACTGCCAAAGTCTGGACCGTTTGCAAGTCCTGTCGTTCGAGCACGGGTTGAAGGGCTGGTCTTGCGCTGTGAAACGCTGGCGGCGATT
>JBEDDQ010000066.1:0-3952 GCA_041176185.1 Armatimonadota bacterium
GCCTGTGCATATGTGGGGGGAAGCATGCGATGTTCGGGCCATCCAGGAAATTGCCAACAAGCATGGCTTGAAGGTTATTTACGATGCTGCACACGCATTTGGTAGCAGCTATGGCGACATCCCAGTCGGTGGATTTGGTGATGCCGAGGTGTTCAGTTTTCATGCGACGAAGTGCTTCAACACGGTTGAGGGCGGTGCAATTACGACAAACTGTGACGAGACGGCGGAGCGCTTGCGGAAGTTACGCGCATTTGGGGTGACGACTGAGGGCGTAGATGCGATTGGCACGAATGGCAAAATGTCTGAGCTGCATGCCGCTCATGGGCTCTGTTTGCTACCGGAACTCCCAGGAATCATCCACTGGAATAACCACATTTTGGATGTCATCGAAGCGTCATTTTCTGGCATCGATGGTCTGCGCATTCTTCCTACGCGCTATCGCGGAAAGACTAATGGCCAGTACGCAATCCTTCAGCTGACTAGACATGCGGAACATCGGGATGCGTTGATTGAATCTTTGAAATGCAGGGGCATTCACTGTCGCCCGTACTTCACGCCTCCCTGTCATCTGCATAACGGATGCGTGGATGCGGGTCACTTGCCACACACAGAGTTTGCGGCTGCGAGCACGATTGCGATTCCGAGCGGGATGCAGCTAAGCGAGGCGCGTGCAAAGGCGATGTGCGATGTGATTGTCCGAGAGTTTAATGCGTTGGCATCGGCTTACATGACCGTTGGAGATGTCCTTCAGAGAAAGTCGGCCTAGGGATTACGGGGGTTCGGAATAGGCATTTAGCGCCGAACATCGCGAATCCGTAGACGCCCGGACGGGCAGGCATAGAGGCCTGCCCCTACGAATGGTTGTTGGAAAATCTGTGGCACGGATATGAGATCCGTCATTGCGGGCGGAATTCCGATAGCCTCTCGAAAACCGAAAACACCTCTGTAGGGGCAGGCTTCCACGCCTGCCCGCGCATCGCGAATCCGTAGACGCCCGGACGGGCAGGCACAGAGGCCTGCCCCTACGAATGGCTTTTGGATAGACGAAAGGTATCAACGTCATTTGATGGTCCAGGATTCGTCCGGCTTGTTTTGTGCAGGCGGACACGGTGGTCCGCCCCTACGCGGAGGATTTGTCAACGTGTGGCAATTCTGCAGTGGTCCGATGGCGATTCAAGTATTGAAAACGGCCCAGTTGCCCGTGGGTACCTATTTTGGAAACGCGTCCACGAACATCCAACACCAAACGTCGAATCCGTTACCGCGGGAGGGCGTAGCAGCCCTCCCCTACACAGAATTTTTGGAACATTCAGAATCCAAAATCATAAATCCAGGTAGGTGCGGGCGGACGCGGCGGTCCGCCACCTACTTCTGCGGCACCAACCAGATGTTCCGATACACCACCGCGTCCCCATGATTCTGCAAGTAGATCGGGCCTGTGGGGCCATCGAGTGGACTACTTAGCGGCGCGGATGTCGTGAAGTCCTTATTCAGCTCCAAGTTCTCGTGCACCAGCACACCATTAAGACGGACGGTGATGCGTGCCCACGCGGTGCGGCGACCATTTGCATCAAAGGTTGCCGGCGTAAAGTCGACATCATAGGTCTGCCAAGCAAGCGGCGGAAGACACATGTTCAGGCGTGGCTGGGCAATCGAATAAATGCCACCGCACTCGTTGTCACGGCCATCTAGACCAAACGAGTCGAGCACCTGCGTCTCCCAGCGGCCGCTGTGGTACACCCCGCTGTTACCACGCCCCTGCCCACGGGCTGCCGGCATATAAGGCGTTCGGAATTCCAAGTGGAGCGTGTAGCCGCCGAAGCGCTGCTTTGTAATCGCATCCGATGCCTGCAAAAACCCACCCTCAAGCTTGCCGCGCTCCCACGCATCCGCGGAACGGCCATCAAAGAGCACAACCGCACCACGGGGAGCCTTCTTGCCAAGCGTCGGGCTCTTGCGCTCAACCCGCTTGAGCGACTTGATCCGCTCGAGGGCCTCATCTGACTTTAGGAGCGTACGCGACCTTCCAGGCTCCCAGCCAGCCCCAGGAAGTCCGCCATCGAGGAGATAGCCATCGAATTTGCCACCGCCCAGCGCCACCAGCTGGAGCCCAACTCCACGGCCGGTGTACTCCCCTTGGACCATGAAATCGGGGTCTTCACGGCGTGCCGCCGCGGGGTCTGTCCAAGTGCGATTCTGTCTCATACGTTTTCTCCAAAGCGCCAACCCGCGCGGGCCGGCTCTTTTACAAATGCGTTGAGCTCGGGATGGTTCTTGATGCGACCAGCTTTGGCATCCCACTCAATCCGTGTGTTGAAGCGCTGCGCGAGGACGCCCAGCAGGATAATCTCCGTGAGGTTTGCCGAGACGGAGAAGTTCGATGCAGGCTCAGGGCCCTCTCCCTTGATCCCCCGCATCCACTCGCGGAACGGACCACCTTGCACACGGGCAATCGTTTTAGGCGGCGGGCTGGCCTGCCATGCTGACTGAACCGGTTCCGGATACAGCGTTGGTTGACCGGCGTGGGTGCCGCAACCGAGAATGCCTTTCGTCCCCAGCATTAAACATGCGTTGCCATTCAGCTCATCTTTGTCGACGCCAAATGTCTCAAATGCACCCGCGCGACTCCAACCACCAGGGCCATCAAACCAGTCAAGCACCACCGGTCCGCGCTTACCCTTTGCCGGGAAGTGGAAGCGGATATGGCTGGATGTTGGAATCAGACCATCGAGGGATGCCGTCCGGTAGAGGCACTCAACAACCGTTGGCGGGTCGAGATCGAGCGCCCAGACCGGCGTGTCAAAGGTATGGCAGCCAAAGTCGCCAAGCATCCCGCTCCCAAAGTCGTAGAACGCGCGCCACTTCAGCGGAAGGTAGTCACGATAGAAATCGCGTTGCGCGGTCGGGCCAAGCCAGAGGTCCCAATCTAAACCGGCGGGGATGGGCGAGCGCGGCGGTGGCATCGTGGCAGGATTACCGAAATGCTCCCCGCCCATGTTGGGTCCATCATTGCGACATAGGACGCGTGTGACATCCCCAATTACCCCGGCGCGGACGAGCTCTACGGAGTTGCGGGTGCCATCATCTGAGTGGCCTTGATTTCCCATCTGCGTGATGAGCTTGTACTTTTCCTTTGACTTCGCAAGCGTCCGGACCTGCCAGATGTTATGGGCGAGCGGCTTCTGGGTGTAGACGTGGATGCCACGCTCCATCGCCATTTGGGTCGCCGGGAAGTGAGTGTGGTCTGGTGTTGAGACGACAACGGCATCGATCTGCTTGTGCATTTTGTCAAGCATTTTGCGGAAGTCTTCGAAGAATGGCTGGTCGGTACGCCACTTCTTCATATTGCCAGCGCACTGGTTAAGGTCGACATCACAGAATGCAACAAGATTCTCTTCCGAGCAGCCCTGGTTGTACGGTTGCTGGGCAATCCAGCCTCCGGAGCCGATGAAAGCGATATTCAGCTTGTCATTCGCCGACTTGCCGGGCTTGCCAATTGAGAAGGTCGTCCGGGTTGCTCCGGGCGCCCGAACGAGGTCGCGCATCGCTTTTCCCATCGCATCCCCGATCAGGTAGTACGTCTCGGCATTGGTGTTCCAGTGGTAGCCCTGCCCGGATGGCGAAGCTTCCTGCGCGCGCCAGAAGTCGCGTGTCCCGACGAAGGCCACATTGCCTTGAAACTCAGGATACTTTGCGACCGCGGCTTGCGCCTTCATGAGTGAGAGTGCGCGTGGATGCGTCTCGGTCGGCCCCGTCATCCCCGTTTCAGCGATGACAAATGGGAGGCGCTCAGCACCAAGATCTCTTCGCAGATCACGAATCAGACAGGCCAGGTTCTTTTCGTACTCATCGTTGAATGCCTGATTAACCCGGTCATTCCAGCCCTGATGCCAGCCGAAGCCGCAGAGCTCAGGGGATGTATCCGCGAGCTCGGGGAAGTCCTTTCCGATAC
>JBEDDQ010000067.1:0-3086 GCA_041176185.1 Armatimonadota bacterium
GCCATTCCGTGCGCTTATTTTTGACAGTCACTACGATGGCTACCTTGGAGTTGTTGCTTACGTCCGTGTTGTGGATGGCCAGCTGAAAGCTGGTGACAAAATCCGCTTTATTGCTACCGGCAAGGAAGTCACGGTCAGCGAAGTTGGAATCTTTAATCCTTGGATGAAGCCGGTTGACAAGATTGGCACAGGTTCGACGGGCTACCTGCATGCTGCTATCAAGAGTGTGACCGACTGCCGCGTTGGCGACACGGTTACGGCGGCGGGCAAGGCTGGTGCGGGGATTGAGGCGCTGCCTGGTTATCGTCCAGTCAAGCCAATGGTTTACTGCGGTCTCTATCCGATTGAAACGGTGCAGTTCCAGGAGCTTAAGGAAGCGCTTGCGAAGATGCAGCTGAACGATGCCGCATTAACCTTTGAGCCTGAGTCATCCGCCGCTCTGGGCTTCGGTTTCCGCTGTGGCTTCCTTGGTTTGCTGCACATGGAGATTGTTCAGGAGCGTCTCGAGCGTGAGTTCAACCTGAGCCTTCTGGCTACGGCACCAAGTGTGGTTTATAAGGTCTACAAGACGGATGAGACCATGGAGCTGGTTGACAACCCTGCTAACTGGCCGGAAACGACGACGATTGACCATGTGGATGAGCCGTATGTGGATGCGATGATTATCGTCCCGGATGGCTATGTCGGTGCTGTCATGGACATGGGGCGTGACCGTCGTGGAATCCTAGGAAAGATGGAGTATCCGGCGCCCGGGCGTGTGATGCTGCATTACCAGCTGCCTCTTGCCGAGATTATCATGGACTTCTTCGATCAGCTGAAGTCGCGCACAAAGGGTTATGCAAGCTTTGACTATGAGCTTTCGGACTATCAGCCGAGCTCACTCGTAAAGCTTGACATCCTTGTCAACAGCGAGCCTGTCGATTCGCTGTCGTTCATCACGCACCGTGACAAGGCATTCTCCCGCGGCAAGATGCTGGTGGAAAAGCTGAAGGAAATCCTTCCTCGGCAGCAGTTTGAGATCAAGCTGCAGGCAGCGATTGGCGGAAAGATTGTGGCTGCAGAGCGCCTGTCGGCACTGCGCAAGAATGTTCTTGCCAAGTGTTACGGTGGTGACATCACGCGAAAGCGCACGCTCCTCGAGACGCAGAAAGAGGGCCAGAAGCGCATGAAGTCTGTGGGCAATGTCGAAATCCCGCAGGAAGCGTTTATGTCGGTTCTGAAGCTGGGCGACTAAGCCCGGGCTTTCCGGGAACCGGAAGGTGTTCGGAGCTAATTGTGAGGCGGTACCCGCGGAGCGGGTACCGCCTTGATCTTTGCCGATGGTAGGTTGCCATTTCCAAAGAGGGGACCGCTTTCCGAGCCGCCAGCCAACGTTCCAACAATTACCCTCTTGACGTAGGCCCACCAACAATGTCATTATTGCTGTACAGGTTTACCGGAACCGCGCATTTTTGCTGTGGTAGGTTCTCACGTTATTGATACTTATTGGCGTATCAAGTGTGAATAATTGTTAATTTCGTTTGACAACGTGTGTAGAATCTGCGTATACTTCCGCCGAAGCACCACCACACATGCGTTTGGCTAACACCCGCATGCGGCGCCTCACCTTGAAAGCATATGGAATCAGAAGGACGAGAACTCTTGACGGTGGAGCAGGCTGCCAACTATTTACAGTTGTCGCAGTCAAGCATCCGCTCGTACATCCGCCAAGGAAAGCTTCTGGCCTACCGCATCGCGGGAAAGCGCAAGGTTCTCATCAAACGCGAAGAGCTCCTCAAACTCCTCGAGCCCGCACGGCTGGACGACTAGGCTGCGGCTGTGGCACAGCCATCCAATTCCTTCTCCGCTGACATCCGGGAAGCATGGCGTTACCGTGAGCTGCTCCGCACGCTCATTCGCCGCGAACTCGATGTCCGCTATAAAAACTCCATCTTCGGCGTCGCATGGTCACTGGCAAACCCCATCATGCGCGCCATCATCCTGCTGCTCGTCTTCCAATACGTCATCCCTATCAAAGTCCCAAACTACGGCGTGCACGTGCTCGCGACGTTCTTCCCCTGGACCTTCTTCCTGACGGGTGTCCTCGATGCCGCAGACTCCGTCTCCAAGCAAATGCCGCTTGTTCGCAAGGTCTACTTCCCGCGTGAGCTGCTGCCCATCGCTACGACTCTCGCAAACCTTCGGCACTTCCTACTAACTCTCGGCGTCGTGACCATCCCGCTCCTCATCGTCCTCTACACACGCGACTCGCTCATCCACCATAGGCTCAGCCTGCCACCGGCCGAAATCCTCCTGCTACCAGTCCTAATCATCATGCAGACACTGCTGATCGCTGGACTTGCACTCTTCCTCTCGGCCCTGAATGTCTTTTTCGAAGACACCAAGTTCCTCGCGGCCGTCATCGCCGATCTGCTCTTCTACGCAGTCCCCATCCTCTACTTCATCGAACAGGTTGAACACGCCACCTTGCTCCCGGAGAGCATCCGCGGCATCGTCCACACGCTGTTCCTCCTAAACCCGATGGTGGTAATCCTCGCATCCTACCGACGCTTCCTTATCGCATGGCCGGATGGCAATCCGCCTCAAATCCCGCTCACGCCTGGGCAACCCGACACCATTGCCGTAAACCTCGGCGTGCCGTGGTCCTGGTTTTGGCTTAGCTTCGCGCTGTGTACTGCCATCTTTATCTTCGGGTACCGCTTCTTCAACGCACGCAAGTGGCGCTTTGTGGAGGCTGCATAAGTGAGCCGCCCTCCCGCCGTGTCGGTCACAAATGTCTCTAAGCAGTTCACCGTCGCTGGGACCGGCTACGCCGGAATCAAAGGTGCCCTCGGAGCCATCCTTGCTGGCAAGCGCCGTGAACGAAAAGTGGTGCACGCCCTCAATGATGTCAGCCTTGATATCCATGCGGGGGAAACCGTTGCTCTCATCGGCCGTAATGGCTCTGGGAAGTCAACGCTGCTCTCGATGCTCGCAAATGTCATCCGCCCCGACACCGGCGCCGTGACCTTCCCGGCATCCACGGATCCAACCCATCCACGGATCGCGCCGCTGCTCGAAGTCGGAGCCGGCTTTCACCCTGACCT
>JBEDDQ010000068.1:0-9325 GCA_041176185.1 Armatimonadota bacterium
GTGCTGTTGTCGAATACGATCCGGATGAAGTCCAGAACATCGAAATTTCCAGCTTTAAGTCCGACTTCAAGGTCCACAAGGTTCAGGTAAAGCGTGCCGCCGAGCTCATCGCACAGGCAAAGCAACCCGTTCTTTATGTTGGCGGCGGCGCGAAGGCTGCTGGAGCAGAGCATCTTGTTCAGGCACTTGCACACAAGACTGGCTTCCCTGTAACCACAACCCTCCATGGACTCGGTGCGTTTCCTGAGAACGATCCGCTCTCGCTTGGGATGCTCGGGATGCACGGAACGGCCTACGCAAACCTCGCCGTTGAGCACTGCGATTTGCTGATTGCGATCGGCGCGCGCTTCGATGACCGCGTAACCGGTAAGGTCAGCGCCTTTGCGCAGAACGCCAAGGTCATCCACTTTGATATCGACCCAGGTGAAATCAACAAGGTTCGCCGTGCGGATGTCAGCATCGTTGGCAACTGCGCCGAGGCGCTTGAAGCATTGCTTCCGCTTGTGGATGAAACACAGGACATCAGTGAGTGGCGTGCGCAGCTCGATGCATGGCGCTCGGACATGCCGCTTGAATACAACGATGGCGCTCAGGATGGCACCCTCCACGCTGAATGGGTCATTCGTGAGATTGCACGCCTGACAGATCGCAATGTGGTTGTCACTACCGATGTTGGCCAGCACCAGATGTGGGCTGCACAGCACTTCGGGATGCGCTCGCCTCGTCAGTTCATCACCAGTGGCGGACTCGGAACCATGGGCTTTGGACTTCCTGCGGCGATTGGCGCAAGCTTTGGCGTTGGTCCTGATAAGGATGTCTGGTGTATCTCCGGTGATGGCTCCTTCCAAATGTGTATTCAGGAGCTCATCGTCGCGACCATCTATAAGCTTCCTGTGAAGATTGCCATCTTGAATAACACCTTCCTCGGGATGGTTCGTCAATGGCAGGAAATGTTCTGGCAGAAGCACTATTCGAGTGTCGACATGGAGCGCGCTCCAGACTTCGTCAAGGTTGCAGAAGCATATGGCATGGTCGGACTTCGCTGCGAAAACGTCGCGGATGTCGAAGCTACCATCCGTAAGGCGATGGAAACCGAAGGCCCAGTGCTGATCGACTTCCGTGTGGTCAAGGAGACAAACGTTTACCCGATGATTCCATCAGGGCAGACGGTTGGTGACATGATTGTCCGCAAGCCGCAGCAGATTGAAGAGCCAGAGAGCACCTGTCACTACCAGCCTCGTGATACCCGGATGCCGGTTGTTAACGAAGTGGTGGATGTCGCCCGCTAATGGCTGAAGCCGCCCGTGGTGTCCATGTCCTGGCTACTCCGGGAGGTACCAATGCTGTGCTCATCCATGATGATGCTAACGCTTGGTGGCTCTTGGATCCTGGCTGCGCGATGGATGCCAAGGTGGTTCGTGAGGCGGTTACCGACCTGATCGGCGATGACAGCGTAAGCGGCATTTTGCTGTCACATGGTCACGGCCACGTGGCAGGATGTGCGAGTGAGTTATCCAGGGAATGGGGCTGTCCTGTGTACTGCTCGGCTGCGGAAGCACCGATGGTCCACGGGAACATCCCGTATCCGCCCGTTGATACGACCTGTCATGGCATCGCAAGCCTGATGGCAAAGCGCAAGCCGGAACCGGCTGCGGTGGCATTGCCTGGTGCAGTTTGCATCGATGGCGGATGTCCGGTGAACGGGTGGGAAATCCTCGCATTGCCAGGGCATACGCCGGGAAGCATCGGGTTGTTCCGGTCAGCAGATGGCGTGTTGCTCGCAGGGGATGCCCTCTCGACCATCGATTGGGATCAGATAATCCCGATGTGGCGGCAGACGAAACAGCTACGGATGCCACCGAATCTGGACACATTGGACTGGGTGGCGGTGCGTCGCTCGCTTCGGTTGATGGCATCGGTAAAGCCGCAACGCGTCATCCCGGCGCACGGTGAGCCGTTGTTGGAATGTGAACAAGGCGTTGCTGAGGAAGCTTGGCACCTTGCTGAAGTTGGAATTGTTGCCCGAAAGGGACGGTATGTTGCGGATCCCGCCGTGCTGCGTGCAGATAACACATGGCAACTCTACGATCCGATCCCGGACCCAATGGGCAATTTTGGAAAGTTAGCGGTGCTCGCAGGCATCGCCGTTTATGTGTTTTTGATCATCCGCCTTTGGTAGGCGGTAAGGAGTAAGAGATATGGCTACTGCAATCGCAGCACAGACGCATACCATCACCGTCCTGGTCGACAACCGCCCCGGTGTGCTTGCCCGCGTCTCTGGGTTGTTTGCACGCCGCGGCTATAACATCGAGTCGCTCACCGTGAGCATCACGGATAATCCAAACCTGTCCAGGATGACGATTGTTGTCGCTGGGGATGCCGATACGCTCGAGCAGATCACCAAGCAGCTGCATAAGCTCATCGATGTCCACAAGGTGTTTGATTACCTTGACACCCCGATGCTTGAGCGTGAACTGGTGCTTCTCAAAGTTCAATCCGAGCCCGAGCGTCGCGCAGAGATTCTCCAGCTCGTCGAGATCTTCCGTGGCAAGGTTGTCGATATTGCCGACCGCGCGATGGTGATTGAAGTCACGGGCGGCGGAGACAAGATTGATTCCTTTGAGAAGCAAATGGAGCCATTTGGTATTCGTGAGCTGGTGCGGACTGGACGAATTGCAATGATGCGCGGTTCGAGGACCGTCTGAGCCATCCATGAAGGAGATGATCACCCGTCCGCAGGCAAACATGCTGATTCTAGGGATTTGTGTCCTAGGAGTAGTGTTGGCGCTGCTTGGCTGGAAGGCATTTCGCTCGCGCGAACTGACTGGCTATGGGGTGATTCTGGCGTTGTTTGAGCCACTATGGCTGGTTTATAACGCTATCGAGGATGCATTTGGTCTTGATTCCATCAAGGCATTGCTGATCAACGCAGCATTGTTTATTGCACTTGGATTTGCCGGTCGCGTCGCATGGCTGAAGTGGGTTGGAAAATCGTTTATGGATGATGACTCCGACCGCGATGGCAGTGGAAACACCGATGTGGACGCTCTGGAGGACCGTGATGCAGCGGCAGTTTGATGAGACTGCGCACCGCGTTGAAGCGCGGCTGCGTGATCTTCGTCAGCTGGTGGCGGGGCTTCCAATCCTGATGGATGCTCACGAGGAAATGTTATCGGCGTTGGTTGCCCAGCTGGATGCGGTCGAAGATGCATCCACAGAGCTGCGTAACCAGCTGCTTGCCGCAGGTGGCGAGTGGCAACCATCCAACCGCACCGCATTCCGGCTGCAGGCGGATGACTTACGGGCGGCTCTTGTTGCATCCGACTACCTGGCGGTGGACGAGAATTAGCTTTTGCCGGGCACTCCGGCGGAATTTTGGTAAGGAGTTAGGAACATGGCAGTTAAGGTTTATTACGATGCGGATGCATCCTTTGATGCATTCCGTGGCAAGACATTGGCAGTGGTCGGCTACGGCTCACAGGGCCACGCCCATGCACAGAACCTTCGTGACTCTGGGCAGAATGTCATCATCGGCCTCCGCCCAGGCAAGAGCTGGGACAAGGCTGTAGCAGATGGCTTTGAAGTCGTAACGGTCACCGAGGCTGCTCAGCGCGCCGATGTCATCATGATTCTCGTCAACGATGAGTTTCAGGCAGCCCTGTACGCTGCTGAGATCGCTCCTGGTCTGACTGCAGGCAAGGCACTGGCATTCGGCCACGGCTTCAACATCCACTTCGGACAAATCGTCCCACCAAAGGATGTCGATGTCTTTATGTGTGCACCAAAGGGCCCAGGGCACTTGGTCCGCCGCGTCTACGCAGATGGCAAGGGAGTTCCTTGTCTGGTAGCCGTTCATCAGAACGCAACGGGCGAAGCACTCAAGGTCGCGCTGGCATGGGCCAAGGGCGTCGGCGGAACCCGTGCCGGTGTTCTCGAGACCACCTTCCAGGAAGAGACCGAGACAGACCTCTTTGGTGAGCAGGCTGTTCTTTGTGGCGGTGCAACTGCACTGGTCAAAGCTGGATTTGAGACGCTGGTTGAAGCCGGCTACCAACCTGAAATCGCTTACTTTGAGTGCCTTCATGAGCTCAAACTCATCGTTGACCTGATGTACGAGGCTGGTATCGCTGGTATGCGCTACTCGATTTCTGATACTGCACAGTTTGGCGATATGACGCGTGGACCACGTGTTGTCAACGAAGATACCAAGAAGGAAATGAAGAAGATTCTGGATGAGATTCAGACCGGAACATTTGCCAAGGAATGGATTCTTGAGAACCGTGCCGGCCGCCCAACGTTCAATGCATTGACAAAGCGCGATGACAACCACCTCCTCGAGCAGGTTGGCAAAGAGCTTCGCTCGATGATGAGCTGGGTGAATCAACGCCAAAATGCTCCTGTCGCAGCACCCGTTGCGCAGAAGGCACAAATCGAGCTGTGAGTGAACCAACCGATGGGCAGCAAACAGAGCCCGCAGTAAAGCCTGCCCGCCGGTTGCCATCACCCGGGTTGAATCCAGATCAGTCGTGCTTCGGCTGTCTGATCTGGATTGGAATCCTGATCGTGACTTTCGGAGCATGGGGAACGGTTTATTACTTTATGAATCCGGAGTTTCATCCGGAAAAGAATAATCCGGTGATTAAAAACATGGGGCGCTAAGCGCCCCTTGTTTGATTTAGGTGATGGAATCGCAGAAGTCGCATAGCTGATGATTTCTGGCTGATGACAATGGTGTGGGTGCGCGACGATGCGCTTCCCGGCCATCTGAGAAAGCTCCGGTTCTGCGAAGGTGTTCGTTGCGGCATCCCTGAAAAAAAAATCTCCAGAAGTGTAGTAATGGCCGTGTTTTATTCGTTTAGTACTTCGGAATGAACACGGAACGCTTAGATAGAACGCTTAAACAGCTTGTCGATGTTGACCCTCAGCGCTGGGCAACCTTGGCGGGTTTACCAAAAGTTGTGTCCGGGATGGTAATAAGCCCTGAACTATCAGCAACCCATCGGCAAGTGGATGCACTATTGTCGATTCGGTTACCTGTCGGTCAGTGTGCGGTGCATCTGGAATTTCAAGCAGGCAAGGACGGCCGGCGCGTTCCGCGTCGCCTTCTCGAATACAGCGTTGACATCACAAGGAAGCATAACCTACCCGTTCATACCTGTGTGTTTTTGTTGACGCCACGAGCCGACAGTCCAGCCCTTTCCGGGGTATATCGCCGACACGTTGCAGGACTGGATAACTACCTAAGCTATTCATATGCCGTGATCCGATTCTGGAAACTACCGCTTGAGTTACTCTTGATTCCGGGATCAAGTGTGGCTGCGGTTGCGGTGTTGGCCGATTTTGGAGGCCGGTCCTTTCAGGCGGTGGGGACTGCAATCACGCAGTGCATTCTTGCCATACCTAATGATGCAACCCGGCTTGAAATCTTGGGGCATGCATACACATTGGCTGGAATGCGGTTTAATCCTGAGAAGGCGGAATCTATCTTTGAAAGGCAAATGACAATGCTTGAACAATCATCGACTGTACAACATCTCCTCCGCCGTGGGCGTAATGAAGGCCTTGAACTTGGCCGCGAGGAGGGCCTTGCCCTTGGGCTTCTTGCGGGTGCACGAAAGCACTTCATCGAAACAGCGACTCTCTTCTTTGGACCAATCCCTGAACCTTCCGCCCTGCGCGTCAACACCGCTCAAGAAGGCGACATTTCGCGGTGGACATCCCGGCTGCGGACGGCTTCAAGCTGGGATGAGCTCTTCGACGTCGAAATAACACCTGTTCAAGATATGGAAACACAAGATGATAGAAACTGTCCTCTCGTGGATTGATATTGTTGCGGAGCGCCGCATCGTGGATGCCATGAATGAAGGCGTCTTCGATAACCTTCCTGGGAAGGGGAAGCCTCTCAATCTTGAGGATGACCTTTCGGTGCCCGCACATCTTCGTATTCAGGCGAAAATCCTCAAAAACGCCGGAGGGGTGCCTGAATGGATACAAATCGAGAAAGAATGGCTCCGTGAACGTGAGTACATCGATGTAATGATTCAGCAGGGGCTTCGTTCTCTCGCACTCTGTGGGACACAGGATGCTGCACTTCGCCGGATGATCAAGCTCTACGAACAAACGCAGGAACAACTCAGACTCCTGAGTACACTGCTGCTCAAGTATAACGAATGCACGCCACAACTAACCCGTAAGGCGTTCCGGCCCCTCAAAGCTAACGCTATCCTTTCGGACCTGGAACGGGACATGCTAATGGCAACATCTCACTTTGCCGGCATCCGCGAGCTCTGGGATACTGCTAAGTCCTGAATCCTGATCCCACATCACAATTCACTTTGCATCGGTAGAATGAACACATGATAGACCTCTCCTCGGATACCGCGACACGGCCATCGGATGCAATGCGCGATGCCATCCACAAGGCGCCAGTAGGTGATGACCAACGTGGAGAGGACCCAACGGTCAATGCATTGCAGGATCTTGGGTGTGAGCTGCTTGGAAAAGATTCGGCTTTATTCCTCCCAAGCGCGACACAGGCAAATCAAATCGCCATTCGCATCCAGACGCGCCCTGGGGATGAAGTAATTTGCGCTGAGAACTGTCACATTCAGAAATATGAGAGCGGTGGTCCTGCCGTCCTCAGTGGAGTTCTCCTACGACCGCTCCAAGCACCGCGGGGTATCTTCACCGCCGCCCAGCTGCTTTCCGTTCTCAATCCTGCCATCCCGCATGCACCACCAAGCCGAATGGTCTGTATCGAAAACACGCACAACTATGCCGGGGGCATTGTCTGGGATGAAGCAGCTGTTCGTGAAGTGACCGAAACCGCTCACGCGCACGGCCTTGCCACCCACCTCGATGGCGCCCGCCTCGTAAATGCTGCCGTTGGCCGGAGCTGTGACCTTGCTGATATCGCCGCACCGTTTCAAACGGTAACGCTTTGCCTCTCAAAAGGTCTCGGAGCTCCCGCTGGTGCACTCTTACTCGGCCCAACCGCTCTCATCAACGAAGCACGCCGCTGGAAGCATGTGTTCGGGGGCGCGATGCGACAGGCTGGTATCCTTGCAGCCGGTGGTCTCTACGCACTGCAACATCACCTTTCGGACATCGAGGTCGACCACGCCAACGCGCAAGCGCTCGCTAAGATCCTTCAGGACATCCCCGGAATACGTCTCGACCCGTGGCCGGAAACCAATATTGTCTACTTTGATATCACTGCCACCGGCCTAACCGGCGTGGAAGCAATGGAACGGCTCGAACAACATGGCGTTCGGGCCAGCGGGATGGGAGCGAGTCGCCTCCGGTTTGTCACACATCGGGATGTCAGCACTAACGACATCCACAAAGCCGCAACGGCAATTCGGGCGGCCTTTGCGAACTAACTAGCTGTCAGGGACGCTACTTCAGAGCAGCGATTACATCTTTGCCAATCAGGAACCAAACGCCTGAAATGGCAGCAAACGTAAGTGCCAACGCTTCAAAACGGGCTTGGTCAATCTTTTGGGCGATGCGTCTTCCGATAAACCCGCCGGCAATCGCCGCAGGAAAGAGCATCGCGCTCTGACCCGCCGAGTGCAGCGTAATGGTCCCACCATAAATCCCAAAGGGCACTTTGACCCAATTGAGACAGAAAAAGTACCAGGCGCTCGTACCAAGAAAGGTCAGCTTCGGGAGGCGCATTGCGATCAGATAGAGATTCATCACAGGCCCCGCTGCGTTCGCCACCATCGTGGTAAACCCAGCGACAAGGCCAACAAACCCTGCCGACCATTGGGGGAGTGGCTTTTCCGCGATGCCTGCTGAAGTCATACGGCGGCGGCGTACTGAGAGCGCTACCATCGGCAATATACTCGCCCCAATCAGCTGCTTTACCGCCTGATCATTGAGGCGCGAGAGCGCAAACGTACCGATAACAATCCCGGCAAGCGCCCATGGTGCGAGCTGCAGAATCTTCCTCCAGTCGGCCTCGCGGCGATACGTGAGTACTGCAAGGACATCGGCGCAAATAAGCACCAACAGCACAATCCCCACTGATTCACGCGCCGGAAGAAAGAAAGCAAAGATTGGTACTGCCAGAATGCCAAGTCCCGGGATTCCAGTCTTGGCCATACCCGCAATAAAGGCCCCGGCAAATGCCAGGGCCCAGTGCCACCAAGGTGATGTCAGCGTCATTACGGGGTCAGTATACGCTGGTTCAAGAGGAAGAAAATCACGGCTGCGAGACCAATTCGGTAGAGGACAAAGCCGGCAGTGGATGCTTTGCTAAGGTAGCGGAGCAGCCAGGCGATACATGCGTAACCGACAAGCCCTGCAATCACCGTAGCGACTGCAACCTCTGGCATCGACCAGTCAATATCGGCATCCACTCCGTAAACGTGCTCTTTCTTGCCAAAGAGGTCCTTGAGTTCAACCAAGCCACTCAGGAGGATGGCTGGGAGGGACAGCAGGAACGAGAAGCGTACAGCAGCCGAGCGGTCAAGCCCTGTGAAGAATGCGCCAGTGAGCGTGGACCCGGAGCGTGATGCACCAGGTATCAACGCAATCGCTTGGAAGAGCCCGACGATGATGCCATCTTTGATCTGGATATCTTTTCCATCGCGACGTGGATTCGTCATCCGCTCTGCAAGACCCATTAGAAGACCCATCACCACTAACATCGTTGCGTTGATGTAGAGGTTATGCAGATCTTTTTCGATGAACTTTTTGAGCAAAAGCCCGATGACTCCAATCGGGATGGTTCCAAGGATGACAGCGTAGAACAGGCGGGCGTGTGAGGACATTTTGTCGCCGCCCTTGGAGAGCGACTTGAACATCCCACCAATCGTTTCAATGATGTCCTGGCGGAAATACACCATGACCGCAACCATTGTTCCGAGCTGTGTTACAGCCGTAAAGTGTGCGCCAGGTTTGTGCCACCCGATGAGCTTGGGCACGATGTCAAGGTGTGCCGAGGATGAAATCGGGAGGAACTCAGTCAGTCCCTGCACGACTCCCAGTGTTACCGCTTCAATCCAGTGACCCACGATGCCAGCCCTCCAGAAAACCCTACGCCTGTGGTGTGTTTGCCTTGACCGCGCGGCTCATGTGGTCCGACTTACGTTGTCTAGCCTGCAGTGGATACACGTAGTAGTGCATCAGAATCAGACGAACCAACGCGGCGACCGGCGCAGCAAGGAACATTCCCATCAGACCGAAAAACTCTCCGCCAACCAACAACGCAATGATCACGATCACAGCGTGCAAGTGCAGGCGGTCCCCGAGAATCATCGGGGTGATGATTTTACTTTCGGCAAGATGCATCAGTGTAAAGAGACCCAAAATGATA
>JBEDDQ010000069.1:0-5803 GCA_041176185.1 Armatimonadota bacterium
ATCCAGAGCGGCTCGGATGTCCCTAGCTTTAAATCCCTGCGCTGCGGGCCAATCACGACCAGTGGCTCGAGTGCCTGCTGCAGCTTGTAATGCACTTCAAGACACTCGGGAGATGGCTCTATGTCATCATCCAGGAAGACAATTACCTTTCCACGCGCCTCCCGAATGCCGGTGTTACGTGCGCGCCCAGGACCGCCATTGGTTAGGTGAATGGGCCTAAGGGTGTACGGAAGCGTCCCCACACGGCCATCCAAATAGGACTTTGTGCCATCAGGGGAGCCATCGTTGATCACCAAAACCTCAAATGCATCATGCGGAAGCGTCTGCCTCGCAAGCCCCTCAAGGGTTTTGTGAAGGAGTGTCTGGCGTTTGTAGGTTGGTACAACGATCGAAAGAAAAGGTTCCATGGAACGGTGCATCGTAAGTCGTAGACATGCGTATTTGCAAGTAAATATACTGCGCATACATCACTTGAACGACGTCAGACTTACTCCCCCGCTTCCAGCATCCGCTTGTGCAACAGACCTGACTTGTACAGGGTTCCACCGTAGAAGATGATTGATAACGCCGTGACAATGCCCCAAAGTGGGCTAATAGGTATTATCCCCGCCAGTGCCAACGGAATGCTCAACATCACACATCGCCCAGCAGTCAGGAGAAGATCCCGGGTAAAAATTGGCATCTGCAAAACCCGGGCATACACAGTTACAAGAAGAATCTCAAGAATAACATCCGATACCAAGGCACCGACACCTGCATTTCCCATCAGCTCTTGGGTAGCAAGCGTCAACACTACACAGACAACGGGTACTAGAAATGCAACTCGGATACTTCCGGCTACCATCTTGCGTTGCATTCCAGCCGCTACAATCGCGCTTGTAAGCATCATCGCGATGTACAGCAACATCATCATTGGGGCAGATAATGCAAGCATCACTGGACCATATACAAACTTCGGATACAGCCCGACCAACGTCAGAACTTGATTACCATGAAATATGAATCCAAAAAACACTGGGATGCAAATGAGGAGTGCGGACTGTAACAATGCTTGTAACTGACGATGAAAACTTTCAGGGCCTCTCAAAAACGCATTTGTAAGCATCGGTAATCCCAGCTGACTAAACGCAACCGGCACAAACATTGCGCTGCCAAGAAGGCGTTTTGCGACAGAATAGCCACCAATGGATGCTGGTGTTGCCACGTATCCAAGAACCAACATCACCAGTGGATCCTTCATGTGTACAAACACAGACCCGCTCGCAAGCACTATGAACTGACTAAAGACGAATCTCACGTCCACACTAAGAGGTGTATTGGACACGCTCGTTTCACGGTGAATCGATCGATATGATCGCCAGCTTAGTCCAATTCCGATCACATCAAACAGCATCGGTACCCAGATAAACGTGTGCAAAGGTTGATGTGTCATCGCGAGCGTAACAATAATCGCCGCATTCATTCCGCGCTCGAAGAGCTGAATTACATTGCTGCTGGCAACCTGTCCGAAGCCCCGAATGACTTCCTTAATCGATGACGCAATATGACCGGCGATAGAGCATACGATGGCAAGTGAGACATATGTTGTGGTTAGTTGCGGGTACTTTACGAACCACGCAAACACATTGAAAACAATCAACACCGTAATGCTAACACTGGCTTTGACGGCAAAGGAAGCCAGTATCAGATTTCTCGATCTCGATGCATCCGTTGTGACAGTTCTGCTGATTACGCTTGACAATCCAGAATCACAGATGCTTCCAACGAGCGCTGTCATACTGAATACAATGGAAAAGACTGCGTACTCATCGAGTGTTCGGTACTTTGGCAGAATGTACGTTGAGAGTAGTGCGAACCCCCATGACAATATCTGCGTCAATATCGTAATAGCTAGCTGACGGCCAGATTTATTCCCACCATCGGTTGGTCAGCAGTCTGCTCGGCCGTCATGCTCTTACCATCCCGGGACGCTTACCTAAACCACGGCTAAGTGCCATTGCTGGAATCTCAACAACACGATGAAAAATCCAGGTAATTCCAACAAGAATTCCAACGCCAACCGTAAGCGAAAAGACGAGTCGCTCCGTATGCGTTAAATTCATTGTAGAAATGGCAACCTTCAGTAGTGCCGCCTGGATCGGAACATGGAGTAGGTAGAGCGAATACGACCGCTCACCAATCCAAACAAAGGGCTGCCATTCAAGTACAGTGCGAAACAGTGACTTGGTATTTACGCACGCTAACAATAGCGCGGAAATCGCAATCATCACCACTGCGTCCTGTTGTAGCTGCACCGCCTGATATCGCTCAAAAGGCAACACTTTCGTCCACAGAACCACCCCACCTAGGCCAATCATGAAGATAACTGGCCACCCGGCAAATGTACGCAAGCGCATCGCGACCTGGTGCCCGGACTTTGTCACCCAGCTCGCTCCCATCCCGCAGATAAATGCTCCAACAAAGTGAACTGCCGCCCTGTCCAGTCTGGAATCGGTAGCGAGGTAGCTTATGCCATATGCCGCCACGGCGATACCTGCGGCGATAAGCCAGCCATAGCGTTTGCGCAATAGAGAAACGAGGAGTGGGAACAGCAGATAAATGTGCAGCTCGGTAGCGATCGACCATAGCGAATAGTTGATTTGGCCTGTGCCAAAGACATTCTGGATGAGCAGAAAGTGCGCGGCGATGTCCGTTGGCCTTGGATGGGATGAGAAGTCGAAGTGCATCCCAGCCGGATACTTGAACATCGTGAAACAAACCAGGATGCTAATGATCAGTGCTGCGTAGTATGGCGGGATGATACGGGCAATCCGACGTGCCATGAATTGGCCAAAGGCGATCGGCTTGGAAAAATCACCCCCAGCAAGAGGAAGCCCAAGACAAAAGCCACTGACAACGATAAATGCCGTTACCGCGTGGTGTCCAAACGCAAACCACAGCTTTAGGAATGCCAACATCGGTGGTATCTCCACCCGGTACAGCACAGGAAATGCCTCTGCGACGGCATGGTTGAGAACCACGGTCAGGCAGGCTAAAGCCCGTAACCCTTCGATGTAGTTGTAGCGTGGACGAACATCCTTGGATGCGGCATCAAGTCGCAATGCTCTTCGCCTCCACAAGCTTGGTACATCCACGGTTATGAAGTGCCCGCTCAACCAAGCCAAGGATTAGCCCCATAAATATCATGTTGCGGTAGACGCTGAGCTGAAGGTCAAGGAGGCCAAACAGGATTTCCATCACGACAATCGACAACGCCCAAAGTGCAAGCATTTGCGACCAGGGATTGTCATCCTTCTCAGCAAGAATCATCAGACGGCAGATACGTACAAGAGCGAACGCAATAATCATCCAGAAGGCGATAAATCCAACCGTGCCCGTTCGCATCCAGAGCCATAGAATCTGGTTATGCGGGAGGATATCCCAGAGGGCGTAGTTCTTGGAGATGTCTGCCATCGGGTGGTTTTTCAGGAAGGGCTTGCCGTAGCCATAGCCAATGAGCGTTGTGATCGGGGACTCCTTAATGGTGTCCATCATGTTCGCGCTCTCAGCCTTTCTGTAGAGGTCTGAGGATTCATCACGTGCATTTGGCTCAAAGTGACTTTTGATTGCGCGGGCAGGCTGCGCTATCGTCGATTCAGAGTTACGGAACGTGTAGTAATAAACGGGCCCAACGGTTACCATCAGGACACCGAGGATAATAGCCATCGTGCGGCGCTTTGGCATCGCCCGAATCGCAGCCATGATCAGAATCGGCAACGCGATCACAAGTGCAGCTGTTCCAGCGCGGCGGTTTGTCGCAAGGTTTCCAAGCACGACGGCAGGGTATAGCAACCATAGCCAGACCATCAGGGATCCGCGCATCTTCACAAGCCATGCAGCGAGAAGCAGTCCAACAAAGCAGCAGAAGAAGAATGCTTCCTCGTGGGAGCCAACTCCCTGGTCAGGCAGCGGCAAGCCTGCAATCAGCACATAGCGGCGGTAGCAGTAAACAATGCCCTTGATTCCTGCACAAGCGGTAAAGAACCAGGCAAAGCGGCGGATGTCCTTGTTTGGATCCGCGATGTTGAATGCAAAGAGATACATCGCAAGGAGGTAAATCTGCGAGCGGATTTCCTGAAGAACAATGGTGTGATCCATTCCTTCGCCAAAGGCCCTAACGGTATTCAGGACCACCATAAAGGTGTAGATGGCAAATGGCCAGATAATGGTTCCGAACTGGATCTTCACAGTGCGCATGTAGACGTTACGAACCATGTTTCCAAATCCAGCAACGAGGAAGATCAGCTCAAAGAGGTTAATCGGGAGGGCTTCAAAGCTCATCCCGCGTCGCTGGAAGATGGTATTGACGTTCCAGAAGAATGGAACCTGGTCAAAGAATCCTTCGGAAAGATCACTCGGAAGGACTTCGAAGAGGATGGCTGCAGGGAAGATGATGTAAAGCGAGAGCTTTCGGTAACGCCATAGCAAAAACGGCACGACAAAGAGTGCGATAAACACCATCGGGAGCGCGGCGCTGTCGAGGTCAAGCAGGACAAAGAGTCCGCCGCAGACCAGGGAAAGCAGAAGCGCCCAGAGCACCCCGATGATCTTTGAGCGCTTTACATTGTTCGCAAAGGCTCCGGCATCCGGGAGAAGCTCGAGGAGAGGTGATGGAATCGCGGCGAAGGCTGGCTTCTGCGGGTCCGATGTAGGTTGTTGTACGGCCATGGTAATGCGTCCTGCGAGCTGCCTAATCCTTGATATACGTAAAGGCGACACATGCGAGAATCCACAGGAAAATGGCCCAGAGGGTTCCCTTGCTGATTCGCTTCGTCATGAGGCCAATCGCTGAAACGCCATACAAAATGGAAATGCACAAATTCATGGGTTTGCTCTCTCATCCGCGACAGGGATCTTGATCCGGCTGGTTCTTACCCATTCCGCATCCGCCCCACCGGTGTCTGCCTTACCCGTACGACGCCCCGACACAATGCCAATGGCGTAGAGGACAAGCTTCCACAGGATGTATATCGGCGCAAAGGCAAGCGCTTTGAAGGTCTCTTTTTTGGCGCCTGCAAGCCCCAGGCCAAGAAATACATACATCAGGATCGAAACAACGCTAAATCCAGCAGCAATCAATGCCAAGCCAGCGACCGGACTACCTAACATCAAACACAGCAGAGCAAGACTACAGATGCCAACGCATCCAGCAACCTGCTCTGCAAGCGGTGGCTGAAGCAGCTCAAACATCGCGCCAATGAGGCGGAAGTCGCCCGTCTTCATAACCGCCTTAAGTAGCTGCGGAGCACGGGAACGAACAACACGGTAGCGACCACCCTCCCAGCGCTGACGCTGGCTACGCGCCTGCTCGCCAGTCACCGGCATCTGGGCACAGACAAACGCATGGGGCGCATACTGAACCCGGATGCCGCCATGCTGCATCAGGTCCATCGCGTAGTCCAAATCCTCTGTCACCGACCGACCGGTCATCGGATACTGAGCGAGACACCCACGGGTAAACGCCATCCCGTTGCCCTTAAGGCCAAGGCAGCCACCAGCGTGATCTATTGCCAGCAAGCGGATATGATTCACCAGGTCAAACGCCGCGGACATAAGTGCTGCACGCCAACCATCCGAACCATTCATAACGCCGTAGCGCCCCTGGACCGCCGCTGGAACGCCTGGGTCATCCGGGAGCTCCGCCAGCAAACGCACCGCAAAATCGGGCTGCACCTGCGTATCGGCATCCACAACGATATACGCATCCGCGCCGGAACCCGCAATGGCACCGCTGTTCCGTGGCCCGTTCATCAGGAGATCAAAT
>JBEDDQ010000070.1:0-6438 GCA_041176185.1 Armatimonadota bacterium
CCCACCGATCACATCGAGGACTTCCCTCCACTTCGCAGCCGTTGCAGCATCCGTGAATGTCGTCGGCAGCGTATCAAGCCGTAGATTGCCAAACGTCGAAGCCGGGCCATGACAGCGGATGCAGTATTTGTCTAGCAGAGGCCGGATCCGTGCCTTGTAAGGATCTACCTGTGGAGCGGCTGACTTACCCTGCACCCCGGGGAGCAATGAGAGCGTTGCCGTCGCGGCCGACAGGATAACGGCCATGGTAGCAAGCGTCGCGGGCATCGCAAAGGCAAGGTTCAAACGGGATGGTTTCTCGGTCTGCATACATCCAGCATTATGCACGTGCCGATGGTTTTACGAACAGTGAACTATTTCCTAATCAACGTGCGGGATGCCGCCATCCAAGAGCTTATCGGCTGCCTGCCATCTGGGCATATATGTCGTCATGAGCGCATAAAAGCGCTTGGTGTGGTTTTTCTCAAGCAGATGCGTCAGCTCATGAACGACGACCATTTCGAGGCACTCGGGTGGAAAGAGGGCAAGCGCGAGGTTGATCCAGACCCGGCGAGCCTTGATCGCGCACGTGCCCCAGCGCGTCGTCATCTTCTTGATGCCAATCTCGTTCACATTCACGCCCATGATGGGTTCATAGCGAGCGATGAGAGCACCAACAGCCTCTTTCAGCATGTCGCGCTTCCACGCATCAAAGAGGGCATCGATCTCCGCCTGGCCATCCGTGTCGCGCACCTTGAGCAGAAGGGCATCACCACTTTGCCGAACGCCCCGGCGCTGAAAACCGCGTGTGATCCCAACCCGGATTTCACTGCCAAGAATCATGTGGATGGAACCATCCGTGACCGGGATGACAGGGACCTGCGGGCTCGCCTGTGTCCGCCGGGCGACCTCCGCCTTGCTGGCATCCAGCCACGCCAGCCGCTCCAACACAAATGCCTTGATTACCTTTTGCGTCGTGCCGTGGGGAACCGACATCGTAATATGGCCATCCGGCGGGTTGACCATAATCCGAATCGACTTCATCCGGCGAAAGGTGACCTTGATCGGATGCTCTTCCACGACAAGCTCCAAGACCACATTTGGCTTTGGAGCCCGCGCATGATGCAGGGTAAACATCACCCGCCGTACACCACCGTCTGACCCTTTCGAAGCGTCCAGTAGTGCAGATAGCCATCCCCGCCGCCCGGCTGGCGCGCTGCCGTCGGGAGGTTTATTGTGTCAACGGCAATCTTCGTTGACATCGTGGCCGTGAGGACCACCTTTGCGATTCGCCCTTGCATCCAGACAACCCCGACTTCGACCCCACCGCGTGCACGCATACCGGTCACCGTTCCATTTAGCCAGGCATCCGGTGTCGCCGGGAGAATCCGTAAAATCGGCAGTCCACTTTCGGTCATTTCATGGCTTTGGAGCAGCATTTCGGCGATGCCGGCGCTGACGCCAAAGTTGCCATCGATTTGGAATGGCGGATGTGCACAGAACAGGTTTGGGTAGACGCCGCCGCCATTAGTCATATTGTAGCTGGTGTCAAAGACTGGCTTCAGGAAGCGCTGCAGCAGCTTGAGGGAGCGGTTGCCATCCGCGAGGCGTGCCCAGAATGCGACCTTCCAGGCGAGGGACCAGCCTGTTCCATCATCCCCGCGGCGGTCAAGCGATGTCCGGGCGGCCTTTGCGAGCTCCGGCGTCCCCGCGGGCGTCAGCTGATCGCCGGGAAAAAGTCCATACAAATGCGACACGTGGCGGTGGCCTGGCTCGACCTCATCGTAGTCATCCTGCCACTCCTGCAGCTGACCAAACTTGCCCACTTTGTGCGGCGGGAGCTTTGCCAGTTTTTCGGTGAGAATGGTTTGCAGGTCGGTATCCACGCCCAGAACCTTTGCGGCGCTGATGGTGTTGCTGAACAGCTCTCGTACGATCTGGATGTCCATGACAGGCCCGGCGCAGGTGTGCGCCACTTTGCCATCCTTGGTTCGGAAGGCATTTTCAGGCGAGTTGGAGGGGGCCGTTACGAGGAAGCCATCCGGGTTTTCGGCGAGGAAGTCCACGTAAAACTCTGCCGCCCCGCGCATCGTCGGGTAGTACTTTGCAAGCTCTTTCTTGTCCCGGCCAAAGAGGAAGCGCTGCCAAATGTGCTGACACATCCAAGCACCGCCATTGTTTGTCGAGCCCCAAACCGCGCTCTCACCGGGAGCGGTAAAGCCCCAGATATTGGAAATGACGTGCGCGACCCAGCCGCGCGCATTGTAGTAGGCCTTTGCGGTTGCTTGCCCCGGCTTGACCAGCGACTGCACGTAGTCGAGCAGCGGTACATGACACGGTGCGAGATTGGTGGACTCGGCAAGCCAGTAGTTCATCTGGACATTGATATCGAGGTGGTAGTCCCCATTCCACGGCGTGGCGTATTCCTGTGCCCAAATTCCCTGGAGGTTTGCCGGAAGCCCGCCGGGCCGGCTGGAGCTGACGAGGAGGTGGCGCCCGAACTGGAAGAGAAGTGCTGAGAGCGCGGGATCCAGCTTGGTCTGCCCGGCGGCGATGCGATCCGGGAGCGCAAGGTCGGTACGGCCCGGACCGAGGTCGAGCTTGACACGGCCCATCAGGGATGCGTAATCAGCCGTATGCCTTGTCTTCAGCGCTGCATAGCCCAACTTTGCCGCGCGGGACAGGATGGCATCAAGGTCATCCACAGACTTCTTCTGGAAATCGGTTCCCGCGGCGAGGAGGAAGAGGGTTTGATCACCCGTGCGGATGGTGCGGAGCTGGGATGCAAAACGCATCCCGCCACCGCCCTGTCCATTTGGAAGCTGGCCATCGAGGCGTGTATCGCCATTTGGCAAGACGGTGATTTTGGCATTCTTTTCGCGCTTTAAAGATGCGGTTGCGGTAGTGCCGGAAACCCGGATGACCATGATGCTGTCGACAAAGCTGACAAAGTGTTCGCGCGTAAATGTCTTGCCGTTTTGCGTAAACGTGACGGCAACACTGCCATCTTCCATATTGAGTGTGCGGCGATAGCCGGTCGTGGGAGCCGCAACATCTCCGTGGCCATTGATGACAAGGTCAGCGAGAATCTGGTAGCAGCCATAGGGAATCTCAGCGCCATTCGCCTCCCCACTGCCCTGCCCACGGCAGGTAAATGTCCGATTGACGAGGCGCTCGGCCTCTGCGTTCTTACCGGCAAAGAGAAGGCGGCGGATTTCCGGGAGGGCTTTATGCGCATCCGCACGGTCATTTTGAAACGGCGAGCCCGACCAGAGGGAGAGCTCATTGATGACGATGCGTTCGGTCCCGGGGATACCAAAGACCATCGCGCCGATACGGCCATTTCCAAGTGGCGAGCTCTGCAGAAAGGATGCTGCGGGTTGGGCGAACCAGTGTCCGGTCGCAATATCGTTGACTTTAGGTTTAGGTTGTGGCTGCTGCATATCGTTCTCCAAAATGGGCTTGGTGGCGTATTATCCCACTGTATTGAAGGGAACTGAAAGGCTGGTGGACATCGATGTTAATGGTGGATGAGACAAATAATGCCGAGCTGTGTGAGGCGCTTGTCGCAATTGATGACCGCTTTTCGGTTGTGCTAAAAACGTATGGACCGGCTCCGCTCTCAACGCGTCCACAGGGGTTTGCGACGCTTGTTCAGCTGATTCTCGAGCAGCAGGTCTCCGTGAGCAGCGGTCGGGCAACGGTGGAGCGCCTTGAAACGTACGCCGGTGGGCTCCAGCCTGAGCTCCTTTTGAACATCGATGACGAAACGGCACGCGGCCTTGGCATCAGTCGGCAAAAGGCGGGTTATATCCGTGGACTGGCTGCGGATGTGCTGGCCGAACGACTTAATGTGGATGCTTTGGCAACGCTACCAGATGAGGAAGTCTGCGAGCATTTGATTCGCGTAAAGGGTATCGGGACTTGGACAGCGCGGACGTATTTGTTGGTTGCACTGTCACGTGCGGATGCGTGGCCACACGGGGATGTTGCCCTGCACGCGGCGATGCAGGCGGTGCTGGGCCTTGACGTGCGGCCGACATCGGATGAAGCAACTGAAATTGCTGAGTTATGGAAGCCCTATCGGGCGGTTGCGGCCCGGATGCTTTGGCATCACTATACAAGCAGCCGCAAGCGGAACTAGATTTTAGAGCCGAACAGGGTCTGTAAGTGCAAAGCCATTTGTAGAGCTTGCCAATCGAGGCGTCGGCCCACCTCCCGTGTCATCTTTGGAACCAAGGATTTCCCGGATGGTGTAGATGGTCATCGAAAGCAATCCACCCAAGAATCCCGTGATGCGGGAGAGTCCTGTTGGACGGCCACGCAGTATTGACATCAGGGATGGCCAGAGGGCATGGGTGATGATTTCATCGAGGAGGACAAGCAGTGCTCCTGGGTGCCCTTTGAACATGGTTTGAAGGCAGCTTGCCGCGATACCGAAGAATGCGTTGTAGGCAAGCATCCGGCCTTCAGCAAATGTTCGGAAGCCGTAGTGGATTACTGTACTCTCTGGCGTTTCCATGATGTGAAAGCCATGTGAGATGCAGCGGAGGGTTAGCTCGCCGTCCGAGCAGCTGCGGAAGTGTGAACCCGGCCCAAAGGCATCGTTGAAACCACCTATCGCAGTGACATAGCTCTTTCGATAGGCGCAGTTAGCGCCGATTCCGCGGGCCCGACACTTCTGGAGCCAGTTTGTCACGGTGAGTTCCCGCGGGACGATGTATTCCGGGATGAAGCCTCCGGGGCAGGTAAATGCGGGTGCGACCGTACCGTAAACGACTGCGACATCATCATGGGTTAACATCGCATCGATGAGGGCTTCTGACCACCCCGGCGTCGCCGCACAGTCATCATCAAGCATCACAACAAACTCGGTCTTGATATAGCGCATCGCGAGATTGGCCGCGGCACATTTGCCTTTGGTCTTGGAGCGGATATAGGTCAGCTCAAGCTTGGCGAAATAATTGTATATGACATTCTGTGTTGCATCCGTCTCTGACTGATCAACGACAATGACGCGCGTCTTTCCGATATTGGCATCCACAAGCGAGTTCAACGCAATGTGGATTTCATTGCTGCGGTTTGCCGTGCAGATCAGAATTGTGAAGCTCTGGACTTCGGAGTGATGTTGTTCAACGAAGAGGTCAGGGTTCACATTTGTTTCCGTTTGCAACTTATGTACCAAAATCTTACGTACAGGTTAATTCATTTCTTTGATGAAAGTAACATAAAAGTGATGTAGTGGATGTAACCACTGATGACACCTCAAAACGCAGTTGTATTCCTTCTAATCGTTGCTTTGATTGCAATGCTTTCACGCCGTCTCAAGCTGCCATATACCGTTGGCCTCGTGGTAGCTGGGCTTGGTCTGGCCATCTCTAACGTACTTGGCCGTCTGGAACTTACCAGTGACTTGGTATTTTCCATCCTCCTCCCGCCTCTGATTTATGAAGCGGCTTGCCAGCTTTCGTGGAAGGAGTTACTTAAGAATTTCACACCCATTCTTACGTTAGCATCTATCGGAGTTCTCCTTGCAACAGCGCTGACCGCTTTCCTGATGTACTTTGTCTTCAAATGGTCGATTGAAGCAGCGCTTCTCTTTGCAACGCTTATTAGCGCAACAGATCCCGTTTCTGTGATTGCCACATTGAAGGAAGCAGGAGTCACCGGCCGCCTGAAGCTCCTTGTCGAAGCAGAGAGTCTTTTCAACGATGGAACGGTCGCGGTTCTCTTCACTGTGTTGCTTTCGTGGGCTGTATCGGGTCACATCTCAACCGTAGCCATCGCAACGGATATCGTTCGCGAAATAGGCGGAGGCATTCTTTGCGGAGCGGTTGTCGGTACGGTTGTCATATGGATTGCAGGAAAAACGGAAGACCATTTGGTCGAGATAACTCTCACCGTAGTGGCCGCATATAGTTCTTTCCTGCTTGCTCAAACGTTTCATATGTCAGGTGTCCTTGGGACCCTGACAACAGGACTGATCCTGGGAAACATCGGTCCACTTGGAGCTATCAGTGATAACGGTCGGGAAGCAGTCCACTCGTTCTGGGAGTTTGCTGGATTTCTCGTGAACTCGATTGTGTTTATCCTCGTCGGTGCTCAAGGAGCCGGATGGATGAAGCTTCTGGTAACCAATCTTCCCGTCATTTTTGTCGCCAGCACTTTTGTCCTGCTTGGAAGGGCAATCGCTGTCTATCCCATCTGTCAGGCTTTTCGTCGGTCTAAGCACTCTGTAGACACTGCTCATCAACACACCCTGGTTTGGGGAGGTCTTCGTGGGGCGCTTGCGCTTGCACTAGCTTTAGTGCTTCCACCTGCATTCCCGATGCGCGAGACAATCCTCGCGACAACTTACGGCGTGGTAGCCATTTCGATTGTCGTACAAGGTCTGACGTTTCTTCCTCTGCTCAAGAGACTGGGAATCGTCGGACACAGGATGTCGATTTAGAAAGACTC
>JBEDDQ010000071.1:0-2806 GCA_041176185.1 Armatimonadota bacterium
ATTAATGGAAACTCTGTCCTTGACGGCCTTGTGGCCAAGCTCATCCGTTTCGCCATGATGCACACCGGCTTTGACCCCGCCACCCGCCATCCAGCAGGTAAACGCATGCGGGTTGTGATCACGCCCGGTGCCGCCGCGCTGAACGAGTGGTAAGCGCCCAAACTCGCCGCAGCAGACCACCAATGTGTCCTCAAGCATCCCGCGCTGCTTCAAGTCCGTCAGCAATGCCGCTATCGGTCGGTCGGTTTCAGCTGCAAAGCCACGATGGTTTCCCGCGATGTCGGTATGGCCATCCCAGCTCTTCTCGTTTTCCTCACCACCCGAATACAGCTGAATAAACCGAACGCCCTTTTCGGCAAGGCGACGCGCCATCAGGCACTGACGCGCAAAATGCCCACATTCTTTGCGGTCAACACCGTACATATCGCGAATACTCTGCGGCTCAGCTCCAATCTCAAGGGCCTCTGGAGCCGCCATTTGCATCCGATAGGCAAGCTCAAACGACTCAATCCGCGCGGCAAGCCGCGGGTCTTGCCCGGCCGTTTTTAAGTGCGCCTTGTTCCACTTTCCAAGTAGATCCAGCTGTGCGCGCTGCGCTGTGTCGGACTGTGTCCGTGCAAGGTCATCGATTGGCTGGCCCTGATGCCTCAGTCCCGTACCTTGGAAAACGCCCGGGAGAAATCCTGAGCCCCAGTTTTGGGCATAGCCCTTTGGGAGGCCACGGCCAAGCGTGTCCACCATCACGACAAAGCTTGGAAGGCTTTTATTCATCGTGCCAAGGCCATAGGTCACCCATGCACCGACGCTTGGAAAACCCATCCGGCTGAAACCTGTGTTGATCTGAAAGAGCGCTGGAGAGTGGTTGTTCGTCTCGGTGTAGCAGGAGTGAATAAACGCCATGTCATCCACATGCTTTGAAATCTCGGGGAAGATCTCGCTCACCCACGTCCCGGACTTACCATGCTGGGCAAACTGAAAGGGGCTCTTCATGATGGGACCGACGCTGTCTGCGAAGAAGCCCGTCGTGTTGTCAAAGCCTTTCAGTTCTTGGCCATCGAGCTTTGCGAGCTGCGGCTTGTAGTCCCAGGTGTCGACCTGCGACTGGCCACCATTCATGAACAGCCAGATGACACGCTTTGCTTTTGCGCCCTTCTTCGGCGTGATGACCTGATTGGCTGTGGCTTCATCCGCGAAGATTCCGGCGAGCGCTAGCGAGCCAAAGCCCGCACCAGCCGCCTGCAAAAAGTCTCTGCGCGTTGGAGTGCCGACAAAGTGGGGAATACGCTCAAATGCCATTTCAGGATTACCTCAGGGCGCGGTTGTCTGCATCATCGCAAAGCAAACCCGCATCCTACACAGAGTCTACCAAAACACGGTCACACTCCCGCAACCGCAAAGCACTTCCATCTGCTAGGATGCCCTATGTTTCGCACACTCCTGCTGACCGCCAGTTGTCTTGCCTTGCTATCCTCACCGCTGCTAGCGAAGGATATTCATGTTTCTCCTGTTGGCGATGACCGTAATGCCGGCACCCGCACGAAGCCCATCCGCAGCCTCGACAGCGCACTTGCTCGCGCATCTAACATCCCAAAGTCCACAATCTGGCTGGCATCCGGTCAGTATCAGCGCACAAAACCGCTTGAAATTAGCAAGCAACACAACAACCTCACGCTGCGGGCTGAGCCAAACGCCGATGTCCATATCACAGGAGCCGCACGCATCCCGGTTACTTCCTTCAAACCGATTCCCGTGACAAGCGCCGATAAGCGTATCCAGATGAATGCTCTCTCACACCTTGTCGTCGCAGACCTTAAAGCACTCGGCATCAATGACTATGGTTCACATCGGCAGTACGGACACTCCATCAGCGTCCCGACCGCGCCGCTTGAGCTGTTCATCGATACAAAGCCGCACACGCTCGCCCGCTACCCGAATCGCGGAAATCTGTTGATCGGAAAGGTCATCGACCCAGGCTCCATCCCGCGTATGGGAGACTACTCTGAGCGCGGAGGGACATTTACCTATACCGACCCGCGTCACGCTACTTGGGTGGGCGAGACCGACATCTGGCTGCAAGGCACCTTCAATTACGGCTTTGCAGATGACTTCTTAAACATTAAAGCAATCGACGCATCCAAGAAAACGATTACGCTGCGCCAGCCGCATCTCTATGGCCTCGGCTCCGGCCAGCCGTATCAACAGTATGTCGCTCATAACATCCTCCAAGAGCTGGATGAGCCCGGCGAGTGGTACATCGACCGCACTGCCGGAAAGCTCTACCTCTGGCCCGAGAAACCACTTTCGAAGGCATCAGTGATTGAAGTCTCGACCCTTGATGCGCCGCTCGTCTGTATCGAAAATGCAGCAGGCGTGACTATCAAAGATATTACGTTTGAGGCATCCCGTGGCATCGGCGTCTACATGGAAGGTGGCCGGAACAACCGCATCGAGCACTGCACCATCCGGAATGTTGGCAACACGGGAATCTTCATGGGGCAGGGCGCACGTCAGACATTTCCGCACACCACCGTGGATGACTACACCGGCGTTCCGGCATCCCGGATGCTGGGAAACCTCCAAGGGCATATTTACAACGACACCGTTTGGGACCGTAAGGCGGGGACTGGCCACGCTATCGTCGGCTGCGACATTTATAACACAGGCAGCGGCGGGATTGTCCTCTCAGGCGGGTCGAAGAAGTGGCTGACACCGGGAAACAATACGGTGGATGGCTGCCGAATCCACGACTACAACCGCCGGAATAAGTTTCTGTGGGCTGGCATCAATGTGGATGGCTGCGGGAACA
>JBEDDQ010000072.1:0-2731 GCA_041176185.1 Armatimonadota bacterium
TTCAAGCGCCGCAAATGCCGATGTCACATCTGCAAGGCTGGCACGTGCCTGGAATGCGGATGCAGTTGATGGCGGCATCGCAAGCAGCGGGTCAATGGCATCTTCCGCAGGTGCCAATCCACTGAGCGCAAGCGTCGCCTGCTTGACAATCAGGTGTTCCCGCAGTGGTCGACAAGCGTCAAGGCTTGCCTTCAGACGATCAAGGCAGCGGCGTGCATCTGGGTATTCTTCAAGGTCAATATCCGTCCATGCACGGAGGAACTCTGTGCCTTCATCTTCGATCAGGTCAAGGATGGCAAGACGCTTCGAACATCCCTCGTGTGTAAGACGCGACCAATCCACGACAAGCGGATCCAGCTTATTTTGCCAGCGGATAAGCGTCACTTCCCACAGCTTGACGTGGTAACGGTCGCGCTGACGCGCTAGAGCATCACCGGCCTGCAGAAGCTGTTGATGGATGCGGTTCCAGGCTTCATCTCTCCCTGCCGCAGTGGATGCCCGACGCTCCCACTGTGCCCTGGTCTCGGCCAATCGGCGCTCGCGGTTACGTAGCTCAACCAGACGCTCACCAATACGTCGCTCTATTTCTCGCAGTGAGACAGTCCCTTTCGTCGTCGATGCCGCTTGTACTTGACCGCGATCTGCTCCGAGGAGGATTCCGAGTGATACGCCAACCGCGACACCGACGGCAACACCAACACCCTGCATAAGGAGCGCACCAAGCACAGCTCCGATAAACGCGCCTATCATTGCTCGCGTGGCGTCATTCATTTCAGGGCCGAGAGAAAACATTCCGGCCATTCCAGCCATGGATGACATCGGTTCAGGGACACCACAGTTTGGGCAGACCGTATCCGTTTCTGTCACATGATAACGACACCCTACACATTGCTTATATGTTGGTTCCTGATGCCGCGGTTGTGGTTCCTGTGCCTGCATAGACATTGTTTACGTGTTTACGCCACCCTATTGTTCCAAGTCTACCGGTTGATGCTCACAGTCGGTATCCAAAACCGATTGCAAATCCAGTGAAATCGCGTCCATCGAGGCCTAATGGCTGGAGATATTGCGCTTCGATATCGAGGCGATTACGACTGATACCGACCCCAACACCTGTCGCAGGTGCGGCGATAAAGCGTGACTTTCCCCCGGATGTATATGCACCCAGTAATCCTGCTTCAGCAAAGACGGTGAGTTTTACGGGATTCGCCGAGTGTCCAAGCTGCAGGTTAGCACGCCAGAATGCCGGCACCAGTGTAAGACTGGTTCCATCGCTGCTACGTCCTGGTGCATTCATTACGCGAATATTTGGAGAGTAAACGACATCACGCCTTGTCCAGTCGGGTCGATTTCGTAAGCCAACGGATGTCCACGTTGAACCAAACGCTTGGCGTATGGATGCATCTGATGGCACGAAGAAACCAACGTTTGGGACGGTAACCGTTGCGGGCCGCTGTTGCACGTTCTCAGCGAGTACAACCAAGGGCAGAATCATGGGTCATCCTAGCGTGGTGAATCTTTCCATGCCAGAAATCATGCAAGCAGTGGGAACAAAACCCGCAGAAATCAGGTCATTTGCTTCGTGGAGGAGAAATTCGAATGCTCATATCATCACTCTGTGTCTTGACATCCGCAATGTCTGTCGTTCTGGCGGCGCCTGGACAAACAACGTCGCAGTCGGTCGATGTAAAGGCGCCGGATTACATCCCGGATGTCATCGCCAAAGTTGTCAAGACGCCTGCCGAGTGGCGCAAATCCCTAACATCCACGCAGTTTCAAATCCTGCGACAGGCCGGGACAGAGCGGGCTTTCGCTAACTCGTTTTGGAATAACCATTCTGATGGTTTGTATTCCTGCGCAGGCTGCGACTTGCCCCTCTTTTACGCATCCACCAAGTTTGACAGTGGTACAGGGTGGCCTAGCTTTTACCAGCCGATACAAAAACGCGTCATTACTGAGCGCCGAGACCCGGATGGAGAACGTGTGGAAATACGCTGTGCAAGATGCGATGGACACCTTGGCCATTTGTTTGATGATGCCAATGGACAATTCGGCATCCCAAAGACTCCGAATGGAATGCGTTACTGTATGAACAGCGGCGCGATGCGCTTCCGGAAAAAGATAGCTGACCAGCCAAAGCCGTAGCGATGGCTGGTCAGGGCTTGTCGGTCAGAACCGGTCTGTAACGGCTCCAAGGCTAGCGGAGCTAACGAGCTTAGCAAACTTCGCCAGCACGCCCTTGGTGTACTTGGGTGCCGGAGCCGTCCACGCCGCACGGCGGGTCGCAAGCTCTTCATCCGTGACGTTTACCTGTAGTAGGAGTTGGTGAGCATCGATGGTAATCGAATCGCCCTCATGCAACAACCCAATGGTGCCACCAACGGCGGCTTCCGGAGCAACGTGGCCGACAACTAGTCCAAATGTACCGCCGCTAAAGCGTCCATCGGTGATCAGGCCAACAGCATCGCCGAGACCAGCTCCGATAATCGCCGATGTAGGCGCAAGCATCTCGCGCATCCCGGGACCGCCCTTCGGGCCTTCGTAGCGGATGACAAGGACATCGCCTGGATTGATGTTTCCCGCAAGAATGCTCTCAAGGCATTCTTCTTCAGAGTCAAAGACTCTCGCTGGGCCCGTAATGACAGGAACCTTTACACCTGAAATCTTGGCAACGGCGCCTTCCGTTGCGAGATTCCCCTTGAGAATCGCGAGATGTCCCTCTGCGTAGAGG
>JBEDDQ010000073.1:0-5237 GCA_041176185.1 Armatimonadota bacterium
ATCGCATCGAGGGCAGCCGCTACACCAAAATGGACAAAACGATCCATTCTGCGGCTTTCTTTACGATCTATCCATTTGGTTACATCAAACCCTTTGACTTCAGCCGCAATTTGCACATCAAAGTCAGTAGGGTCAAAATGCGTAATTCTCCCTATCCCGGAAACACCGGAGATAAGGGAATTCCAATAGTCGGTCTTTCCCACTCCAACGGGTGAGACGACACCAATACCTGTTACGACAATACGCTTGTTTTGCATTTTACTTTTCTCCCCCGGCAACGCCTAATGTCCGCCACCAGGGGAGCCAGACGATTTGTTACGACTTGGAGTCGATGTACGAGACGGCGTCCTGAACCTTGACGATTTTCTCGGCATCCTCATCAGGGATATCAACACCAAATTCGGTCTCAATGCCCATCACGAGCTCGACCATATCGAGCGAATCAGCGCCCAAATCATCGATGAAAGCAGCTTCTAGCGTAACCTCGTCCTCGCTGACTTCCAACTTCTCGACAACAACCTTCTTCACACGATCGAATGTAGACATAGCTATATCCCTTCCCTAATCCGAATCAGACTGTTAACCCACCGTCAACGGTGAGGACCTGACCCGTAATATACGACGCAGCTGGCGACGCAAAGAACGCCACTGCTGCACCGACATCTTCTGCCTGACCAAAGCGGCCCAGAGGAATCATCTTGAGCAGCTGCTCACGTGCTTCACCCTCAAAGCCATCTGTCATTTGTGTATCAATGAATCCAGGAGCAACCACGTTGACAGTGATGCCACGTGATGCGAGTTCCTTCGCGAGAGAGCGTGAGAAACCAATCAAACCCGCTTTGCTTGCGGAGTAGTTTGTTTGGCCTGCACTCCCACGAAGTCCGTTCACCGATGCAATATTCACTATACGGCCACTCTTCTGGCGTAGCATTATCTTACTTGCTGCTCGTGAACAGAGAAATGCTCCCTTGAGGTTTGCATCGATAACGCTGTCCCACTGTTCAGTGGACATCCGAAGCAGTAACGTATCCCTGGTAATCCCGGCGTTATTCACCAGTACATCCACACGCCCGAACGACTCCATCGTTGTTTTGAAGAGCGCTTCAACACTTGACTCATCGGAAATATCTGCAACAACAGCCATCGAATTTACACCAAGCGCAGTGCATTCTGCAGCGACGGCTTCCGCATCCGCGATATTTGTCCGTGCGGTGATGACGACATCCGCTCCAGCAGCTGCGAGTGCGACGGCAATTCCACGGCCAATTCCACGACCGCCACGTCCGGCGCCAGTGACGATGGCAACTCGCCCAGCTAATGCATTACTCATGAAGTCCCTCCAACAAGCGCATCAAGGCCTGCTGAATCGCTGACGCTCTGGACGTTTACACCGGATAATGTTCGCTTTACGAGGCCTGCCAAGACAGCACCTGATCCAAACTCGGTGAAACAATCTGAACCCGCTTGATTCAACAGCCGTAATGTCTCCGTCCAGCGGACTGGACCAGCAACCTGTTCAACCAATGCAGCCTTGATGGCATCCGGATCGGAGATCCAATCAGCGGTGACATTGGCAACCACACGAATACGAGGCGCTGAGAACGTTGTAGCTCTAAGAACAGCTTCCATCTCGGCTGCCGCACCAAGCATCAACGGAGAATGAAACCCTCCGCTGACGGCAAGTCTAATCACTTTCTTAGCACCGAGGTCCTTTAGCGGCTGGCTAATCGAATCGATAGCATCCGATACGCCAGAAATGACGACTTGCCCTGGACAGTTATCGTTGGCTGCCACCACGGCCAGGCCGGATTCTACACAGCACTTTGTTATGACATCAGCATCCAAACCAAGAACAGCGGCCATTGCTCCAGGATTGGCAGCTGCCGCAGCTGCCATCGCTTTTCCCCGAGCCTTTACGAGCTTGATTCCCGTTTCAACATCGAAGACGCCTGCAACACACAGCGCCGCGTATTCCCCGACAGAGTGACCAGCCACTACATCGGCTTCGTAACCACGCTCTGCAGCCGCAGCAAATGCCGCAACCGATACAGCAAACAATGCTGGCTGAGCGACGGCGGTGTCTTTGAGGTCATCTGCTGTTCCATTGAAACAGATATCCAGCAATCCCCCACCGAATGCAGAATCACAGGCATCCAATGTCGCCTTGGCCGTGATGCTGGTTTCGTAGAGGGACTTGCCCATCCCGGGAGCTTGAGACCCCTGTCCAGGAAAGATAGCCGCATTCATCATGGGTTTACCTGCCCCCACCGCATCACATTCGCTCCCCAAGTCAATCCTGCACCAAAACCAACCGTGACGACCAAATCGCCATCCTTGAGGCGTCCAGAGCGGACAGCCTCAGTGAGCGCAATCGGGATGCTGGCAGCGGATGTATTACCGTAGCGGTCAACATTGATAAACACTTTTTCAAGCGGCAGGCCCATACGGTCAGCAGCAGACTTAATAATCCTGATGTTCGCTTGATGCGGTACCAGTAAGTCGATTTCCGATGGCGATATCCCTGCGGTTTCGAGCGCAGCCATCGCAGCCTCACCCATAATTTCAACCGCAAAGGAGTAAACAGCCTTGCCATCCATGTGAAGAAACTGCCGCCTAGTACCAACCGTATCAGCTGTCAACGGCTCACGAGCACCACCTGCGGGCACCTGTAGGAGGCAAGCTCCCGCTCCATTTGAAGCGATCTTCGTGCCGAGAATTCCTTGGCCTGGTTGGCACCGCTCAAGGACGGCAGCTCCCGCGCCATCTCCGAACAACACACAGGAAGCTCGATCAGACCAGTCCACAACACGGCTCATCGCTTCCGCACCAACGACCAGGATTCGCCTGCAGCGACCAGTGGCGATGAACTGATGTGCGATATCAAGTCCGTATACAAAGCCTGAACACGCAGCGGATATGTCAAACGCCGGGATATGGGATGCGCCTAATTCGGTTTGCACATAGGTCGCCGTAGCAGGCAACATGTTTGTGTCACCCGTGCACGTCGACAGCACAATCATCTCGATGTCGTTAATGGAGATGCCGGCACTACGCAACGCATCACGGCACGCTTGTACCGCAAGATCACCAGTCGACTGGTCATCTGCGACGATACGTCGCTCACGGATGCCAGTACGCGTCACAATCCATTCATCCGTGGTATCCACTACGGATTCAAGGTCTTTATTAGTAACGACTCTTGTAGGGACATCCATCCCCATGCCTGCAATGCGCGCTCCAAAGGTCACGACTATGCGCCACCTGACATGATGCGCCCGGCATCCACGAGTTTCTCTACCACACCGCTACGGCCAGCACGGACAGCTGCCCGAATCGCATTCATCATCGTGTACGCATTGCTACGACCATGGGCGATGATGGAAATGCCTTTGATTCCAATGAGCGGAGCACCGCCGATTTCAGCGTAGTCAACACGCTTAGCGACTCGCCGAACAGCTTCGTGCAAAATCGGCTGGTCAGGATTCTCAGCGATGACATCTTTGAGCACTGAAATCGCAACGGATGCCATCCCCTCGACTCCCTTGACCAGAACGTTGCCATCAAAGCCATCGCAAACGACGACATCGATAACACCATCAAGGACATGGTTACCTTCGGTACATCCAATAAAGTTGATTGGCGCAGATTCCAAAGCAGCCCGCACGGCTTTGGTCAGCTGATTTCCCTTCGTGTCTTCCTCGCCATTGGAGAGGAGTGCAACGCTTGGGTTCGTCCGTCCGAATACGCGCTCCGCATAGACAGATCCAAGGATACCGAACTGAACTAAGTGGCTCAGCTGACAGTCTACGTTAGCACCGGCATCCATCAGCAGTGTTGGACGACCAGTAGCCGTAGGCATCGGAGCAGCAATCGCCGGACGTGCAACACCATCGATTCGACCGATGTACTGAATCGCAGCCACAAGGCATGCACCAGTATTACCAGCCGAAACCGTAGCAGCAGCACGACCTTCGGCCACGAGCTTTGCAGCAACGACAAGCGATGCATCCGGCTTTGAGCGCACGGATTGCATAGGGTGATCACACATCCCAATTTCTTCGGATGTGTGAACAATCTCAATTGAAGGGTGATTCTCGGCACCTTCGGCAGCGAGAACTTCGCGGATTACGGCCTCATCCCCCACGAGCAGCACCGTGACGTTTTCACTGTCAACGCTACCATCACGGAGGAATTGGACCGCACCACGAACGACTACACCAGGACCATGATCGCCCCCCATCGCATCGACGGAGAGAGTTATCGCTTCAAGAGACACTGTGATGACCTAGCCGATTAGCCGTTAACTTCGGCCTTTGGCGTCAGCCACTGGCGACCGTTGTAATACCCACAGCTGGAACAGATGTGGTGAGCACGTGCTGCAGCGCCACAGCGCTTGCAGGTTGTGAGTGTTGGAGACGTGAGTTTATAGTGCGTTCGGCGCTTCGCTTGGCGGGTCGACGAATGGCGGCGCTTGGGCAGTGGCATGGCTATGCAATTCCTTTACAGTGTGTAAGGTGCACCGTTAATTGGCGTACCTTCCAAGTTGGAGAGTCTATCGTGAACGGGGCCAGAGTGCTACTCTGATGTCGAATTTGCTTCAAGGAGAGCGGCTAATCCGGCAAATGGACGCTGTGTATCCGATGGAAGTGCTTCTTCAGCAGGTTCTGTTGAATACGTTGCATGGCCATCGCAGTCATCTCCACAGAAGGGTTGCAGCGGCTCGGCAAGGATGAGGGACTGCCGAAGCAGCTCTGCGACATCGAGGATTGTGCCATCGATGACAGGTGCCGTCACATTCTGGTCAACCGCAATGACATCCTCATGCCGTGTCGCTGTGTTGTCAGAGACCAGGTCATACTCTTCTTCCAGCACGACAGAAAGCGACTCTTCGTATGGCTTTAGGCATCTGGCGCAGGGTAACCAAACATTGGCCTTGGCCTTCCCGCGCAAAATAAGAATCGCCCCAGAATTGGTTAGTGAAATCTTCCCTTCAACCGTGCCTGAGACCGGGACATCACCCGTTTCTGGATCGAAACATCCAATCGCCGGGATGGCAATCTGGTGGACGTAGTGCATCCCGATGGTCCGCAGGACCTCAGCGATGTCAATCTGGAAGGATTCCGGTACTGGGACACCATTCGATGAGACCATCGGTTGTGCGGGTAAAGGCCGCCGTGCAATCGCACTCGGGGACCTCTTTTCAGGTCGGGATGGTTTCTCATTCCCAAGGTAGTTCA
>JBEDDQ010000074.1:0-4698 GCA_041176185.1 Armatimonadota bacterium
CGTTTAATGAGGGACTGCGACGAGCGATGCAGCAGGAAACTGAGCTTTACTTTGACCGTATTGTTCGTGATGACCGTCCCGTTATGGAATTGGTGAAGTCAGATTACACATTTCTCAACGAGCCGCTTGCAAAGCATTACGGCATTCCAGATGTAACTGGAGACTCGATGCGTTTGGTCAAGCTGTCCCCCGGCCCACGTGGTGGCGTGCTTGGGCATGCAAGTGTCTTAATGCTGACATCTAATCCTGGACGTACCAGCCCAGTGAAGCGCGGAAAGTGGGTCCTCGAGAACATACTTGGGACACCGCCACCTCTGCCACCACCAAATGTTCCGCCGCTTCCAGAAGAGCAGGCAGGGGGTGTGGCAAGGCCAACGAGCGTGCGTGCCCGACTTGAGGAACATCGTAAAAACCCTGCATGTGCCAACTGTCACGAGCGCCTCGATGGTATGGGTTTCGCTCTCGAGAACTTCGATGCCATCGGCGGGTGGCGTGACTCGGACAGTGGAGTAGCGCTGGATGTTACGGGTGAGCTACCAGATGGGTCCAAATTCAAGGGTGTAACCGGGCTTCAGTCCTTGCTGATTTCGAAGAAGCAAGCGGTCGTTCGTGGGATGCTTGAGCGTTTGTTGACCTATGGAATCGGCCGCGGTATTGAGCGGTATGACCAATGTGATTTGGACAAGATGACAATTCGGGCGCTAAGTAAAGGTGGTCGGTTTAGTCATTTGCTTGCCGAAGTTATTCGCAGTAAAGCGTTTAGAACCCGGCGCGGAGATATATCCGGTGGTGTTACAGCTAACGCTGCAGGTATGATGCTAGATGAGAGGGATTATCATGTCACAGTCGATTGACCGACGAATGGTCTTGCGTGGATTTGGTACAGCGTTGTCGCTTCCATTGCTAGAGGCGATGATGCCACTGACGGCATTGGCACAGAGTGGCAGCAAGGCTAAGCACCCAATCCGAATGGCTTTTGTCTTTGTCCCTAATGGCATCAATATGGAGCACTGGACGCCAAAGGCAGAAGGAAAACTATCGGATGCACTTCCATCGGTGCTTGCTCCCTTGGCTGACCTAAAGACCAATTTCAACCTGTTGACGGGTCTGACGCAGCGGAATGCCTTCGCACTTGGGGATGGAGCTGGTGATCATGCCCGCTCTGCGGCTGCATGGCTGACAGGCTGCCACCCACGTAAGACAAGTGGAGCGAACATTCAGGCAGGTATCTCCTTCGATCAGTTAATGGCTAATCACATCGGTGACAAAACCCGCTTCTCCAGTATCGAAATCGGATGTGAGCGTGGCGGCTTGGCCGGAGACTGTGACTCAGGCTACAGCTGTGCCTACTCAAATTCGATTTCGTGGCGCTCGCCTAACACTCCAGTCGCAAAGGAAGTCGATCCAAGGTTGGTTTTCGAGCGCTTGTTCCAAAATGGCGATCCAAATGAGACACCGGCGGCACGTGAGGCGCGTATCGCAGAGAATAAGTCGATTCTTGACTTTGTTCTTGCTGATGCCAAGTCATTGCACAACAAGCTTGGTGTGACGGATCGGATGAAGCTCGATGAGTACATGACAGGTGTTCGCGAAATTGAGCGTCGCCTAACCGCTGCCGAGCAAACCAGTCAACAGACCGGTCTCACTAGTAAACTCTCTGGGATGCCATCGGGGATTCCATCAGATTATGCAGAGCATGTTCGTCTCTTAGGGGACATGATGGTACTTGCGTTCCAAACAGACATCACGCGTGTCGGAACATTTATGTTCGCAAACGAAGGAAGCAACCGGTCATACAAGATGATTGGTGTAAACGATGGCCATCACGAGCTGTCTCACCATCAGCGCAATGCGGAAAAGCTTGAGGCTATCCGCAAGATTAATCAGTTCCATGTGGACAATCTTGCCTACATGTTGCGCAAGATGCGTGATGTTCGTGAAGGCGACCGGACGTTGCTTGACAATACTATGGTGGTCTACGGCGGTGGAATCGGGGATGGCGATCGCCATAACCACGATGATTTGCCTATTCTTGTAGCTGGTGGTGCTGGAACGGGTATCAAGTCCGGGCGTCACATCAAGTATAAGAACAACACGCCGATGACAAACCTCTTCCTTACAATGGCAGACAAGGCCGGCGTACCGGTTGAGAGCATTGGTGACAGCTCTGGGCGTCTTGATCAACTGTTCTAGGATTGCTTTACGCAACTCGTAACGTAGTGAAACCGCGGCTTGGAAAGCGCTGCGGTTTTACTTTTTGTAGATGTTGGAGCATGTACGATCTTCTTAATAAATGTACGTAGATGATCACTCGCTTGTTATGATCACAGACAAGGCCGGCGTGCCGGTTGAGAGCATTGGTGACAGTTCCGGGCGTCTTGATCAGCTGTTCTAGTTTGGGTTTGCTCGCTTGGTAAGGTCTTGAAACCGTAGCGTGAATAACGCTGCGGTTTATTATTTTGTTGATTTGCCGCAATGTGGACAGCGCTGAGCTCCAAACCCACCATCAAAATAGAACAAACCGCAGTGCTTATGCGCTGCGGTTGTTGTTGATGTAAGCGACCGACTCAGTGACTAGCTGGTGGTTGCTGTAAGAAGTCCCCGACGGGTTGCTTCACGGAACGCCTGTAACCTGTTGGTTACCGACAGCTTTGTGTAGATGTTAGCGAGGTGGAAATCCACCGTTCGCTTGCTGACAAAGAGCTCATCTGCAACTTCCTTGCTGGACTTACCTTCAATTACTCTCTGCAGCACCTCAACCTCACGCTTGGTCAGCTTGACCTGCTGGCAATCGGCGTGCTCCAGATGATCCATATAAATCGTACTCATGTGCTTCGAACCTCCCGGATACTAACATTGCAATGACAATGCCAAACCATTTCCCAGTTAGAAATAAATCTAAAGGGAGCCTCGTAGCTCCACGAGGCACACATGTATCTTCGTACAATTACCGGGCAGACTTTACCCCTCATTTTTACTAGGTTTCTATTTGTCAAAATGGATGCCGTAAACATAGTTTTCTTACTTGCGGGTTATACTAAAACCCGTTGTAATCCCAGCGCTCCACCTTCTGATTCTTGGGTTTACACCAGTCTTATTCGGTTTGATGGAGAAACATACATGGCTGCAGGTCACACGCAAATCAAATTCGGAACGGATGGATGGCGTGGAATCATCGCCGATGACTTCACCGTAGCCAATGTCCAGCTCGCCACGCAAGCCGTTTGTAATTGGATAAAACGAAACGGAAACACGGCAGCGGGAATGGTGGTTGGCTATGATTGCCGGGCACAATCCGATGTTTTCGCAAACGCAGTAGCAAAAGTTGCTATCGGAAATGATATCGCTGTTCAGCTTACCAACAGGCCTTGTTCATCACCGACGGTTTCCTTTGCCGTTGAACGGAGCAAGGCTGCTGTTGGCATCATGATCACCGCCAGTCATAACCCACCATCGTTTAATGGTCTGAAAATCAAAGCAACCTACGGCGGTAGCGCAACCCCCGAAATTATCAAACAGATTGAGGCAGAGCTAGCGCTAATAACGCCAGCTGACATCGTTCTCAGCAACGAACGCGTTGAAACGGTTGACCTGATAACTGATTACCTCAAACAATGTGCAAGCATTGTCGACTTGGAACTTATCAAAAAGTCTGGGTTTAGGCCTGTGATTGATCCGATGCACGGTTCTGGTGCCGGGATGCTTTCATCCATTCTTCGAGATGCTGGAATCGAGTGCATCGAAATCCGTGCGGAGCGCAATCCTTACTTTGGCGGTGTCAATCCTGAGCCAATCGCAAGCAATATGAAAGCGCTGTTTGATGCAGTAACTGAATCTGGCTTTGATGTAGGTATATGCCTTGATGGAGATGCTGACCGGTTTGGTGCATGTGATGCTAAGGGACGCTTTGTCGATTGTCATCGTTTGTTTGCTGTGCTCCTCAAACACCTGACCACGTATCGTGGTTTGACGGGTGATGTTGTCCGTACCGTTTCAACAACACGTGCGCTGGACAAGCTTTGTGCAAATCGCGGTATTCGCCTCATCGAAACGCCCATCGGCTTTAAGTATATTTGTGACTTGATGCTCCAAGGCGATGTGATGATTGGCGGTGAAGAATCGGGTGGTATCGGAGTGAAGGGGCACCTCCCGGAGCGCGATGGCGTCGTTATGGGCCTACTTGTCCTCGAGGCGATGTCAGCCGCAGGCAAGAGGCTGGAAGACCTTATTGACGATGTCTTCGCTGAGGTTGGGCCGCACGAATACACGCGTAATGACATGCACCCGGATACGGCGGCAATGCCAGCGATTAATGCAGGACTGCAGGCGTTTGCAGAACCGACATTTGACGGTCGCGACATCAAAGAAATTGTTCGTAAAGATGGCACCCGTCTTGACTTCATGGATGGTGCATGGCTGCTGCTCAGGCCATCCGGAACCGAGCCTGTTGTACGTGTTTACGCCGAGGCATCGACGATAGAGCAAGCTCAGCGTCTGGTGGCTTCTGGCGTTGCCTACGTGAATTCTTTTGGGGCCTAGACTTCCTGACGGTTTTCACGCCAGCTATGGCATGGGATCCAGCCAATAACATCCCTGGCGGTGGAGCAGTCAATCAAAGCACGGTACGGGTTATCGCTTGATAGCCAATTCCTGAGGCGGTCTGTCATCACCGCCTCAGGATAGTGTTTCTCAACCAGC
>JBEDDQ010000075.1:0-6098 GCA_041176185.1 Armatimonadota bacterium
GTCCAAGTCGATGTCTCCGAGCGCCCGGAAGCTCTCCGCCGCAACATGGAAATCGAATTCGAGCGCAACACACAGCGCTATCAGTTCATGAAGTGGGGGATGCAGGCATTCGATACGTTCAGCGTCGTCCCACCAGGCGTTGGTATCGTCCATCAGGTAAACCTCGAGTACCTCGCTAAGGGCGTGCTTGCCACCGAAGATGGCCTCTTCTACCCGGATACCCTCGTTGGAACCGACTCTCACACAACCATGATCAACGGCATCGGAATCGTCGGCTGGGGTGTTGGTGGAATTGAAGCCGAGGCGGGGATGCTGGGGCAGCCGGTGTACTTCCTCACCCCTGATGTCGTAGGCGTTAACCTCACCGGTTCCCTGAAACCAGGCGTCACCGCAACCGACCTTGTTCTCACCATCACGGAAATGCTCCGCAAGGCAAAGGTCGTTGGGAAGTTCGTTGAGTTCCACGGCACAGGTGCTGTCAGCCTCTCGCTGACCGACCGCGCAACAATCGCGAACATGGCTCCTGAATACGGTGCGACCATGGGCTTCTTCCCAGTGGATGAAGAATGCTGCCGCTACCTTACCAACACTGGGCGCACGGATGAACAGGTGGATGCGTTCCGCCAGTACTACAAGGCGCAAGGGATGTTTGGTATTCCTGAAGCAGGCACCATTGAGTACTCACAGGTCCTCAACCTCGACCTCTCAACCGTTGTACCAAGCGTCGCTGGACCGAAGCGTCCACAGGATCGCATCGAGCTCACCGATGTAAAGTCTGCATTCACAAAGATGCTCACCGACCCGGCTGCCTACAACAAGCCATCCCTTTCCGGCGCTGCGACCATTCTCCCGATGGCCGATTCCATCGCCGCAGAAGTCGACCGCTCCCTTGAGGCTGCGACCATCTCCGATGGCGACATTGTCATCGCTGCAATCACCAGCTGTACAAACACATCAAACCCATCCGTGATGCTCGCGGCTGGACTCGTTGCCAAGAAGGCTGTTGAGCGCGGACTTAGCATCCGTGAGACCGTCAAGACAAGCCTTGGCCCAGGGTCACGTGTTGTCACCGCCTACCTCGAGAAGACCGGTTTGCAAACCTACCTTGATCAGCTCGGCTTCCAAACCGTTGGCTACGGCTGTACAACGTGTATCGGTAACTCCGGTCCTCTGCACCCAGCCATCGAGAAGGCAATCGTCGATAACCAAGTCGTCGCTGTTTCCGTTCTCTCCGGCAACCGTAACTTCGAAGCCCGCGTGCATGCAAATGTCAAAGCGAACTTCCTGATGTCGCCTCCGCTCGTCGTTGCCTATGCCCTTGCCGGGTCGGTCAGCGTTGACATCACCACCGAGCCAATCGGCACCGGCTCCGATGGAACGCCTGTCTACCTCGCAGATCTCTGGCCAACTGATGAAGAAGTTGCGTCGCTGATTCACACAGCATCCGATCCTGCTGTCTACCGTGAGCTCTACGGAGACCTCGGTGACCAAAATCCGCTGTGGAAGAACATCCCAAGCCCGGATGGAACTGTCTACGCATGGGATGAAGCATCCACGTACATCCAGCATCCACCATACTTCGATGGCTTCACAATGGAGTCTGGAACCGCAGCCGATGTTATCGGTGCAAGGGCGATGGCTATCTTTGGCGACTCCGTCACCACGGACCATATCTCCCCTGCGGGTGCGATCAAGGCATCCAGCCCAGCCGGCCGCTACCTCCAGGCACAGGGTGTTCCTGTCAGCGAGTTCAACTCCTACGGCTCACGCCGCGGAAATGACCGCGTCATGACTCGCGGTACGTTCGCCAATGTTCGCATCAAGAACCTGATGGTTCCCGGTGTCGAAGGCGGCGTGACCGTGCATCAGCCGAGCGGACAGCAGCTGGATATCTACGATGCCTGTATGCAGTACCAAAGCGAGGGCGTGGGCCTGATGGTCTTTGCTGGACACGAGTACGGAACCGGCTCCAGCCGCGACTGGGCAGCAAAGGGCACAAGCCTGCTGGGTGTCAAGGCCGTTGTCGCACAGAGCTTTGAGCGTATTCACCGGTCAAACCTCGTCGGTATGGGCGTCCTGCCACTACAGTTCAAGGATGGCGAGAGCGCACAAACCCTCGGAATCACGGGAACCGAATCCTACGATCTCGTCGGGATTGCTGGTGGAATCACGCCGCGGATGGATGTCACACTGCGTATCAACCGCGCGGATGGCACCTCATCTGAGCATGCGTTGACCCTGCGAATCGATACCCCAATCGAAGTCGAGTACTACCTTCACGGAGGTATCCTGCCATACGTTCTCCGCCAGCTCGTGGCAAAGGCATAAGGTAATCAAGTGAGTGAGCAGCTTCCTGTCATCGACAGCGCGGATGGAACCACCGCAACCACAAAGGTCCATCGACGGATACCCGAGTGGCTGACAATTAAGGTGCCGCGCTCGCGGGACACACATCGGGTCGAAAACCTGATGCGTACCGGGAGGCTGGTCACGGTCTGTGAAGAAGCACGCTGCCCAAACCTAGGTGAATGCTGGACCAAAGGCACCGCCACTTTCATGGTAATGGGCGATACGTGTACGCGCTCCTGCCGGTTTTGCGCTGTCAAAACCGGTCGGGGGGCTCCGCTGGAAGCCGATGAGCCTGCCCGCGTCGCAGATGCAGCAGCAGATCTCGGCCTCAAGCACGTCGTCGTTACCAGTGTAAACCGGGATGACATCTACGATGGCGGTGCAAGCCACATCGCCGCTGTCATCGAAGCCCTACGTGTTAAGTGCCCTGACTCCAGCGTCGAAGTGCTTACACCTGACTTCCGGGGACGACGCTTTGCCATCGAAATCGTGTGTAGCGCACACCCGGATGTCTTCAACCACAACACAGAAACCGTTCCACGCCTATATCGAACCGTCCGACCACAGGCCAAATATGTTCGCTCAATTGACTTCCTCCGGACCGTCAAGGAAATCGCTCCAACCATCTACACCAAATCCGGCATCATGCTCGGCCTCGGTGAAACAAAGGATGAAGTGATCGAAGTCCTGCGTGACTGGAAGGATGCCGGCGTGGATGTCGTCACCCTTGGGCAGTACCTCAAGCCGGGGAAGGGTTACCTTGATGTCGTCGAGTATATCCACCCGACCGTCTTCGATGAGTACAAGGCAATCGCACAGGAAATGGGCTTTGCCTATGTCGCATCCGGGCCGTTTGTACGCTCCTCATACAACGCCATCGACTTTGCAAATCAGGTGCGTGACACACACGAAGCCAGACCGGCGATGCCCGGCAAACGCAGGCTTGATCTGCCACTCGCGGTGGTCTAAGGGAGCGGCTTGAACCGTAGCCCGCTGCGCAAGCTGGAGCTTCCACTGGGCTACCGCTTGCTTGCTTTTCTGATAATGGTGCTGCCCCCGTGCTTTTTTGCACTGTGGGCTGGCACCATTTTTGTCAGGCGAACCAACCATTATCTTGACCGCAGCGCAGCCATAGTCTCCGCTGAGCTCACACGTTCCCTGAAACGTCCTGTGTCGATTGGCAAGCTGGATGTCTCCCTGGACCTCGCGTTCAAACTTGCAACGCGAGGGACACTTCCCGCGGGCGGCTTTGTTGTCGATGCCCGAGACATACAAATCGGTACCCTTCCATCCGAAGTCAAAATCCATGGCGGACGTTTTCTGGCGTCGGTGCCGAAAGCCCAAATCCAGCTGACACGCGTCAAGCCCGTCAGTATGGTCGTCACGCTTCAACAACCAACTCTTGTCCTCGCAAGGCGACCGGATGGCCAGTTTTTCATCGCAGATCTGTTCAAGACGAAGCCGATGAAAGTGGATGATAAATCAAAGCCGCTTGACATCCGGGTTGATGTTTCCGATGCATCCGTAAGTCTTCGTGATTATTCGCTGGCCGGGTTCAAATCCACGCCGCGTGTGACCGAGCTGGTCCATGTTAACGGAACCGTCGATGCAGGTGGGCTGCTCGCGACACGTGGACGCTTCTCCGGCGAAGCGCGGCATGCCACCCGCAATGGCTACTTCGTCGGCCGGGACATCGGTATTGGTCTAGTCATCGACCACCCTGTCATCGGACGTGAACAAACAACACGCGTTCACATCACTGGCAGGGATGCCCTGATCGACTACTGGGTTCCATTGGCGGCTCTGCCGAAAAATGCCATTCGAATCGCCGGAGGACGCGGCGCCGTTGACATCAATGTCACAACCACCGGATCAAAGGTAACCCTCTCAGGAGATATTCGCGTTTCCGGTACCAGCATCCGGCTGCCGGAAACCAAAATCCCGGATGCCACAAACATCGATGCAACCCTCAACCTTCAGGGGCCATCTGTCGCCTTTTCGGGAAAAGCCGGGCTTGCGGGTGTTCCGATTCAGCTCAATGGTGTGGTTGATCTAACGGGTGAAACATCCGGAGCACTTATCGTAAGTGCTGACCGCTGCACCACCCGTAAAGCGGCTGCGATGTTGCGAATTCCAACCACGGCGATCCGCGGTGTCGACCTTGGAGATGCCACCCTAAAGCGTGCCCTCATCGAGTGGAAGGGCCAGGTATTTACCGTTGATGCGGATGCATCCCTCCGTGGCATCCGTACGAAAGCGATCAAAGCACCAATCAACCTAACGGCTCGTGTGCACCTCTCTGATAAAAATGCTTCTCTTGATGGATTGGTGGATGCGGGCCGGGTTCGTATCCCGGTGGATGCAACCATTCATCTCCCAAGTGGTCTGAGTCGTTTTCATTACTCTGGTAGAAGCCTCAAGCTCGGTGACATTCAGGATGCTGTTCAGGGCAAGGTTGAGGATGTTGGATTTGATGTCGCGGCAGACATCCAGGGGGATGGTACGTACAACCCGGCTGCGAAAAATGCAATTACAAGCAGAGCCATCGTAAATGGAACGGCACGCTCTGTTACGACAGGGGCGGAGGCAACGTTTCAAGCGGATCTAGTTGCTGATTCTGACCGTGTCAAGATTTTGCAGGGGAATCTCCTCGGCTCGGGTGGGATGGCAAAGGTCTCCGGCTCACTTGCCTACGCAGGTGCGCTCACTCTTGAAGGAACATTTGCCGGGATTGACCTTGCAACCAGCGGGCTCATCGTAGGAATACCGTTTGACAATGGCAATGCAAGCGGGCGAATTGCAATCGATGGAACACTTTCAAAACCCATCGTAAATCTTGGTGACCTCGTGGTCCTAAACCCCCGTGTCATTGCGGAAAACCGCGTTCTGCAGGCGGATGCGCTACGCTGTGAGGAAGTTCGCTGGGTCAGTGATGCATCCGGTGGCCTTGCAATCGATCTCCTCAAACCACTTTATGTGTCGTGGCTGCCAGCAGATGTCGTCGTTACCGGGCGTATTCGCGGACGTACTGACTCCCCTCAATTCGATGTATCCGTTTCTGGAAAGCATGTAGATATCGCGCGGCTTGTCCCGATGATTCGTGGGGATTTGATGCCCTGGGCGATGGATATATTGCACGAAAGTGGCGACTATCAGGCGGTGAGCAAGGCCTTCGGATGGCGGGAGGCTGACTGGGATGTCACTGGGGATGTCGGCGAGCTGACGGCACGGGTCAGTGGCACGGCAGAGCAGCTCCGCATCGCAGGACGGGTCGAGCTTGAAGCGATTGGCCTTGGTGAATACCGCATTGGCAGTGCATCAACGCAGTTCCTTTGGCAAAACCAAACATTGGCACTCTCCAACATCGCTGCAAATGTCGAAGGTGGGCGCGTGACTGGCGATGTCAGCATCGTAAATGATGGCAAAATCACAGGACTTTTAGCGACGGACAGTCTGAACATTGGAATTTTGGCAAACCGTATCAGTCAGGATGCAGCGGTGGGTGGAAGCGTTTCAGCACGCATCGGAATCTCGGGGACACTTCAGCATCCCACGCTGACTGGCCAACTTCAGGTCCGCGAAGCGCTGCAATACGGTGCGAGCCGCTGGATGCCTGCAAAGCCGTTTGGTATTACCGCTGCGCGGGTGAGCACGGCAGATGGTCCTTACGGCTGGGATGTGCATCTGACCCCATTGATGGCATCAGATTATGGTGCGAAGTGGTCCATCTCTAACCTCGACTGGTTGGG
>JBEDDQ010000076.1:0-3637 GCA_041176185.1 Armatimonadota bacterium
ATTCAAGACCGAAAACGTCATCAAGGAGCGACAAAGTGAAGGACGAAACAGTAAAGCTCATTGTCATCCTTCTGGGTGTTGCCAGTACGTTAGGCATTTATTCCATTCTCTACAAAGAGAATAAAGTGTTCCGCTTCTTCGAGCACCTCTACCTTGGTCTCGCGGCAGGATACTCCATTTCTGCCGCTTGGAATGACATCCTTCGCCCGCAGTGGTGGACATTGATGATGGTCGAGGGACGTTGGTGGATGTTGTTTGCCATCCCTGCAGCGATGATGTTCTACATGATCTATTCAAAGCAGAACTCGTGGATGAGTCGATTGATTTTCGGATTGTTCCTTGGCGCAACGGCAGGTCAGACCTTTCAGGCATTTGCCGCAGATTACTTCCCGAAGATTAGAACCGCCGCAAGCAAGGCTGTGATGGACCTCCCCGAGGTAAGCCAGCCAGGGGCGTATGGACTGACGCCATTTAGCGCAGCGCTAAACAACGTTCTGTTCATGGTCATTCTTGCATCGGTAATGACCTACTTCTTCTTCTCCTTTGAGCAGAAGGGCAAAGTCATCCCAACGGTAAGTAAGTTTGGACGCTATACCCTGATGGTGGCCTTCGGTGCCCTGTTCGGGTCAACGATTATGGCAAGAATGTCGCTGCTCATCGGCCGGATGTACTTCCTGATTCACGATTTCGTGCAGGTTCAGCTCTTGCATATGCAATAAGCCTAGCGAACGTGAAGGTTACAGCCTGTCAGATTACTGGCAGGCTGTTGTTGTTTCTGCCCCACTACAATGGCCTCTGATATGGCCGAGTGGGATTGCCGGATGGAAGATCTAGCACGTTCGCCACTTACAGTAGCTGTAAAGCAGTGTGAGGTAGATACAAACAGCCTGAACAATACTGGCAGCCTAGTTATACATCTCCACGATAGCGAAGCGTCCTAGGAGACCTTTGTCGTGAAACAGACGTATGACAAAGAAAAAGCCCCGGTATTCCGGGGCTGCCTCTATCCATGCTGACATACGGTCAGGAAATCACTTCCTTTATCGTGTTGGTATGTTCTACTCCAACAAGCTTTTGGTTGAGTCCACCGTAAAAGAAAGAAAGACGGTTAGGATCAAAGCCAAGCTGATTGAGCATCGTCGCATGCAAATGCTTTACCTGATATGGATTCTCAACTGCCTTGCTTCCAAGCTCATCGGTCTGTCCGACCGAAACACCACCCTTGATTCCACCACCCGCCATCCACATTGTGAAGCCATAGGCATTGTGATCACGCCCAGTTCCACGCTCGTACTCTGCGACAGGCTGTCGTCCGAACTCACCACCCCATACGATCAGTGTGGAATCCAAAAGGCCACGTTGCTTTAGGTCCTCAAGAAGACCGGCAATCGGCTTGTCCGTCTCACCAGCATGAAGCGTGTGGTTGTCAAATAGATCCCCATGCGCATCCCAGTTTGCATCATTGTGGTTGCCACCAGAATAGATCTGGATAAAGCGAACTCCACGTTCCACAAGCCGTCGTGCCATCAGACACTGACGTCCGAATGGCGCACTACGTGGGTTGTCCAGTCCGTACATTTTTTGGATGTGCTCGGGTTCCTTACTAAGGTCAGTTGCTTCCGGTGCACTTGATTGCATTTTGTATGCAAGCTCGTAGGATGCTATGCGCGCCTTGAGGTTTGAGTTATCCCCACGGAGAATTTCGTGTTCATCGTTGTACTGACGTAATGTGTCAAGCATTTGGCGCTGAGACTCAGCTGCGACAGACTCAGGGCGTTTCAAGTCCAAGATCGGATTGTTCGTTGCCGAAATGACGGTAGCTTGATACGTAGCCGGCATGTACCCAGCAGACCAGTTCTTTGGACCAGAAATTGGGCCACCCCGCGGGTCGAGCATGACAACAAAACCAGGAAGGTTTTCGTTTACGGTTCCGAGCCCGTAGTTAATCCACGATCCCATACAAGGGGAGCCGCTCAGAATCTTGCCGCTGTTCATTTGCAGCATCGCTGAGCCGTGAATTGGCGAGTCCGCTGTCATCGAATGAAGAAACGCGATGTCATCCACATGCTTGGCCACATTAGGAAAGAGGTCACTGACCCACTTACCGCATTGCCCGTACTGCTTGAACTTCCAGCGAGGTTCAACAATGCGTCCGATGTTTCGGCGCCCACCGCGCCCAAAAGTCTTCACCTCAATCGTTTGATTGTCACGACCGTACATCGTAGGTTTGTAATCAAATGTGTCAATATGGCTTGGACCACCATACATATAGAGGAAGATAACCGCTTTAGCCTTGGCGGGGAAATGTGGAGCCTTTGGTGCGAGTGGGTTCTTGAATGCCGTCTTTCCATCGGCAGCATAGGCCTGCTTCCCGAAAAAATCACTATCGAGCATTCCGGCCAGGGCTACACCACTGAAGCCAGCACCGACCTCCCAAAGAAATTGACGACGTGTTCGTCCACAGAACGAATTTGACATTGTGGTCTCCTAATCGATGTAAATGAACTCGTTAAGGTTAAGCGCAACCATGCAGTATTGCTTGAGGGCATCCATGTTGTTTTGGCCATTGGATGTCATCGCCTTCGCCATAAACTTTGTGCCGCGCGTTACTTCAGCAGCAGTTGGCTTTCGCTGTAGGACGCGCCATAGAACTTCCGTTACCTGATCCACTGGTTGGCTCTGCTTTTCGGCCACAGACTTAGCGAAGACTGCCGCTTGTTCCTGAACGAATTGTGAGTTCAACAAGGACAACGCCTGTGTTGGTACGACGGTTGTGTTTCGCACCGGGCACGCGGTGTCGGTATCCGCGGCATCAAATGCAGCAAAGAATGGAACCATGAGCGACCGCTTAATCTTGACATAGACGCTTCGCCGAGCTTGCTCATCCGGGCTCGAAAGCCCCCAGCCAGCGCCTGGAACACTCTGTCCAGCCAGAACTTCATCCGGGATGCGAACCAGGACACTTGGTCCACCAATATTCAGATTAAGTTGGCCAGTTACGCTGAGAATCGAGTCGCGGATTGCTTCCGCTTCAAGCCGCTGCATGTCAACACGCCACAGGAGTTCGTTTTCAGGGTCTTTCTTCAGGGCTGCCGCGTTAGGAGCACTCGACATCTGATACGTGTTGCTGAGCAAAATTTCCTTATGTAGCGCTTTGAACTTCCACCCGCCGGCGACGAACCGATTTGCAAGATAGTCAAGCAGCTCCGGATGTGTAGGCTTAGTTCCTGCGTACCCAAAGTTACTCGTCGTCCGAACGATGCCGCGTCCAAAATGGTGTTGGAAAACCCGGTTCACGATAACCCGGCTGGTCAATGGATTCGATGGCTGGGTTACCCATGCTGCAAACTGCGTCCGCAGTCCCGTCGTTGGCGAGCCATCAGGGTTGATTTCGACCGGCGCATCAAGAGCGACCAAGACGCTTGGGAAGCCAGGTTCAACCTTTTCCGTAGGGGCTGCAGCAGACCCGCGTGCCAGAACAAATGTGTCCTTAGGCTTTGCACCCGGTTCTGTAACGCAGAGTGCCGTCTCGAGACCAGGCGGTGGGTTGTCCCTTGTCTCCCGGCGTTCCTTGAGAAGACGAAGGTAGTCATCGTATTCACTCTGTGAGATGACATTGGGTACACGGAGTTTCAGA
>JBEDDQ010000077.1:0-6638 GCA_041176185.1 Armatimonadota bacterium
CTTTATCTTTAGGTTGTAGATATCGAGCGGGAAAGATCGAATACCGCTCCTTCCTTTCAATTTGGCGTCAGTGTCTTTAGAGCGCTCATTAGCCACTCTGTATGAAAAACAGGTGACTACACATATTACGTAACCCAAGGGTGGAATTATTTACTCTCAATCCTGGACATTATCAAATTGTTATCTACACCCTGTAAAATAGACTTCCCACAGCAACGTGGATGCTGACAACAATGGAAACGAACGCTGTGCAATCTGTACCAAAAATCATGGTCGTCGAGGATGACCCGCATGTCCTCCGCCAAATTGCATTTGCGCTTGAGCATGAGGGCTACTTCGTTACAACAGCAACAGCCGGTGATGATGCACTTCGTCAGCTGATGCTTGAGCGGCCAGACTTGCTGGTTACCGATGTGATGATGCCTGGCCTCGATGGCTACGACCTTGTCGATCAGCTCCGCCGGGATGAATCCCTCTGTGACCTTCCTGTGATCATGGTCACTGCACGCACCGCGGATGAAGACATATCCAAAGGATTTTCCAGCGGTACAGATATTTATATCGAGAAGCCATTCAAGCCCGGCGAGCTCGTGGCATTTGTTCGTCGCTTTGTTGGTCCGGCCAAACCGGATGTTCATCCTTAGATGCAATAGTCGAAAGCGATATACTTTTTCAGCAGCGTTTCGCTGACGCAAAGATGCGTTGCACCAGCAGGTGCGACGCTTTTTTCATTTGAGGACATCGCACAATGGGACGTATTTTCAACTTCTCCGCCGGACCAGCTATCCTGCCGGAACCTGTACTCGCACAGGCTGCCGATGCGGTTCGCGAATTCGCCGGGAGTGGGATGTCTCTTCTTGAAATGAGCCATCGCGATAAGCGTTACGATGCCATCCACGAGAAGGTGCGTGCCGGTGTTGTGGAAACGCTTGGCCTCTCAACAAGTGACTATGACTGTCTCTTTATGGGCGGTGGGGCATCCACGCAGTTTTCTCTTGTCCCGATGAACCTCTTGACCCCAGGGCGGTCTGGTGCCTACGTCGATGGCGGTGAGTGGGGAGCAAAGGCCATCGAGACGGCGCGGTACCACGGTGATGTCGATGTCATCGGTTCGTCCAAAGCGGACAACCACAGCTGCCTCCCGGTTATTGGCGCCATCCCTGAGCGCGCGGCATACGTACACATCACCACCAACAACACCATCGAAGGGACACAAATGGCCGAGCTGCCATCTATGTCCGTGCCGCTCGTTGGTGACTTGTCATCGGATATCTTCGGCCGCGTACGTGACAATGCACGCTTTCATCTGATGTACGCCGGTGCACAGAAGAATGCCGGTCCCGCCGGCGTCACGCTTGTCGTCATCCGGAAAAGCCTCCTCGCGCAGTGCAATCCGCTTGCCCCGATGTTCTCCTACAAAGTGCAGGCAGACAAGCACTCCGTTTACAACACACCTCCTGTCTTTCCAATCTTTGTCGTCGGCCTCGTACTCGATTGGATTGCAGCCGAAGGTGGTGTCACTGCCGTAGCAGAACGCAACGAGCGCAAAGCAGGTCTCATCTACAATGCCATCGATGCCTCCGCTCCCGTCTTCTCCGCTGCTGTTCCCGATGCTGCCGACCGTTCATGGATGAACATCACATTCAGACTCGCATCCAAAGAGCTCGAAACTGAGTTTCTTGCTGAAGCGAAGGCAAATGGCATGGATGGCCTCCCAGGCCACCGCAATGTCGGTGGTTGTCGTGCTAGTATTTACAATGCATTCCCCGAAGCGGGATGCAAAGCGTTGGCGGACCTAATTTCCGACTTCGCGGTCAGGAAGGGTTAGTCATGAGCGGGCATGTACATATCTTTGACACGACGTTGCGGGATGGCGAGCAGTCTCCCGGAGCGGCGCTGCATATAGATGAAAAACTGGAAATAGCCCGACAGCTCGAGCGCCTCGGCGTCGATATCATCGAGGCTGGCTTCCCGATTTCATCCCCGGGCGACTTCGAAGCCGTCCGCCGCATCGCGGCAATCGTTGAACGGGCAACCGTCTGCGGCCTGACACGCGCTGTTCAAAAAGACATCGATGTTGCATGGGATGCCCTTAAGGGTGCAAAACGCCCGCGCATCCACACCGGACTCGGTGTCAGCGATAACCATCTCCAGCACAAGCTGCGCAAGACGCGGGATGAAGCCCTCGAAATAGGCACCGCCGCTGTCCGCTATGCCAAGTCGCTTGGCTGCATGGATATCGAGTATTTCACCGAAGATGCGGGCCGTGCCGATCCTGACTACCTCTGCCGCGTGGTCGAGGAAGTGATCAAAGCCGGGGCAACGGTCATCAATGTCCCTGACACCACGGGCTACATGACTCCGGAAGAGTATGGTGCGCTGTTTGCGATGCTTTTGAATCGTGTTCCAGGATCTGAGAATGTGGTTTTCTCAGCGCACTGTCACAATGACCTTGGCCTTGCAACCGCAAACTCGCTCGCTGCCGTCCGCGCGGGTGCCCGACAGGTCGAGTGCACCGTCAATGGAATCGGTGAGCGTGCTGGAAATACCAGCCTCGAAGAAGTCGTGATGGCTCTAAAGGTCCGTGGGACGCAGTTTGGTGGCGCGTACACCAACATCCAGACGACCGAAATCTTCAAGACCAGCCGTCTTGTCTCCAACCGCACGGGTGTCCTTGTTCAGCCAAATAAGGCAATCGTTGGTGCAAATGCATTCGCACACTCGAGTGGTATCCACCAGGATGGCGTGCTCAAAGAGCGTTCCACATACGAAATCATCGACCCAGCGGATGTCGGAATCTCCGAGAGCAAAATCATTCTCTCGCCACGCTCCGGGCGCCATGCGCTAAAGCATAGACTTGAGGTGCTGGGGCATACCTTCGAAGCTGATGATGCCTTCGAGAAGGTCTATCAGCGCTTCCTCCTCGTTGCGGACCAGAAGAAGCTCGTTTACGATGAAGACCTAGAAGCAATTGCATCCGATGAAGTCCAAATCATCGGGCGTGCTTACGAGTTGAGCCAGCTGCAGGTGATGTGTGGTGACCATTCGATTCCTACTGCGACCGTAAGTCTACGCCACACGAATGGTGGCATTCTTACTGATTCGCATCATGGAAATGGCCCTGTGGATGCCGTTTACCGTGCAGTCAACCGCATCGTGAATGTTCCGAATGAGCTGATTGAAATCAGCCTTCAGAGCGTTACCGAGGGCACGGATGCGCTGGCTAACGTCACGATCCGCGTACGCAGCGGGGATGACATTTACTCCGGGCATGCCGCGCACACCGACATCATCGTGGCGAGTACAAAGGCATACGTCAACGCTCTAAATAAGCTCATCATGGATAAGCAGGGCGTGAGTGGCCGCAAGGAGACTGCCGACCTGGATGGCAGCGTTTAGGGTATAAACGACTTATGGACCCCAAGCCAAGCCCGCAGGAGGCAACCGAGCACCTCAGGCTCATTCGGCAGACGATTGAGCGGAGCCAGCAACACTCAACGCTATCCGGAATTTCCGGTGTCGCCGCAGGTGTGATCGTGCTTATCGCGGCGGTTGTCGCCGAAGGTGTTATCGGAGACCCAAGCCAGCCTGGTCGGCAGGGTGCGTTTGTTGGGCTCTGGTTCTCAACCCTTGTCGCTGCAGGTTTGGTCGATGTGGTAATCACCAAAATCAGGGCGATGCGCGTAGGGAAGACACCATTGTCAGGAATGGGCAAGAGCTGGCTGCGTGCTGTGGCACCCGGTCTGCTCAGTGGACTGATCGTCTCACTGATGTACTATCACCAGCCTGAGCGTTTCGGGGATGCGATTTACGGACTGTGGATGCTCAGCTATGCCATGTCTCTGCTCGCGATTGGGCAGCTTTCTGCGCCTGCGGTCAGTGTCCTCGGTTGGAGCTTTCTTGCTGCAGCCGTTTGGACATTGCTTGGTCCACAAGGCGTGCCTGTTGGACCCCGTGGGATGCTGGCGGTGACATTTGGCGGCTTCCACATAGTGTATGGAATCGCACGCGGAATCCGGGATGGATGGTAGGTAAGGCTATGGCGATGGACCAGGCACTGCCCGCTCATCCACGCAAGGAAAAGACCCCGCGTGTCAAAGCATCGGTTGACCAAGCCGAAGGCATGACACGGCCACTCGACCTTCTCGATGACGTTATCCACCAAAAGGTTCGCCTTGGGATTATGTCGTGTCTTCTGGCGACATCTGAGGCGGAATTTGCCTTCCTGAAGTCAGCCTTAATGGTCTCCGATGGCAACCTGAGTACCCACTTGACCGTGCTCGAAGATGCCGGTTATGTGGCATCATCCAAAGTCGCTGCTGCAAAGCGACCCGGTAAGTCACGCTACGCGCTGACATCCGCAGGGCGTCTGGCCTTTGCCGCATATGTCGCGGCTCTCGAAGCGCTGGTTCGTCCGGAATAGCCGCTGATGGCAACCAATAAGACCCGCGTCGTTTGTCTGGTGCTCGCCGGGCATAGTGGGATTGACCCCGGAACGAGCGCAGGCGGTTACACAGAAGCTGAATGTACCTATGCCCTGGCGCTTGATATCGTTCGGGCACTGGAACGGCATCAGCCACACATAGAGCCGATAATGCTCTCGACCGCCGGGCATACGGGACCTACATCAAAAGTTGGATTGCTCAAAAAGCACTGCAAGGATCACCGCTTTCTCAATATTGCAGCACCACATGGAAACATCGATCGTATTGACCAAAAACTTCATGCCCTTACGGTTATTCAGGCGCTGTATCGGCAAACCCACAAGGCGGATTGTGTGCTGCTTGAAGTGCATGCGGATGCGCGTAAAGGGCCGGATGGCCTCCATGTGCTCTACGGTGCTACCGGTAGTGAGGGGTTGGCAAAGGGTGTCGCGGGTGCGAACAGCAAGGTTACATTTCGGGATGACCTGCGCCTGTTACGCCTTGCACCGATGCCATCTGTCATCATCGAAGCATTCAACATGAGCTCTCCAAAGGCGTTAAAGCTTTTCTTGCGGAAGTCTCACCGGATGGCATTTGCGAAGCAGATTGCCCAGCGTCTTTGTGACTTCGCAGTTCGATAGGGATTCGCTACTGGTGTGTGAGTGGTCATCCGTGGTTGTAGCGGTTATACTGCCCGCCAAGACAGTGTTGTCACAAGGAGTCATCATGCATCCAACAAGTAGAGTCCACACCCCGATCATCGATACGCATCTCCACTTGTGGGATATGAAGCAGTTCCGTCCGCCGTGGCTGAATGAGCCTGCCGAGGCGAAGATTCGAAAGCCCTGCACCTTGGTCGAATATCAGGCCGAGACCAAGGGGCTGAATATTGCGCATGCCGTGTATATGGAAATCGACATCAATGCCGAAAAGCAGGTTGAAGAGGCGGATTGGATTTCCGAAATGTGCCATTCGGGCAAGACCAAGGTCGTAAAGGCGGTCGTTTCCGGTCGACCGGCGGACCCGAAGTTTCGCGCTTACGCGCGGCGCTATAGGAATGATGCTGCGATCACCGGTTTTCGTCAGGTACTGCAAGTCCCCGATGCCAAGCCGGGTCTTTGTCTGACGAAGACGTTTGTGGACAATGTCCGCTACTTGGGCAGTATTGGGAAGACATTTGATTTTTGTATTCGCCCTGGCGAGCTGCAGGATGCGATGAAGCTTGCGCGTCTGTGTCCGGACACTCGCTTTGTGCTGGATCACTGCGGGAATGCGGCTGCAAGGAATCCAAACCAGAATGCGTGGGAAAAGGACATCAGGGAGTTTGCAACCATCCCAAATGTTGTCTGCAAGATTTCAGGCATTATCAAGACCGTCAAGCCTCAGTGGGATACCGAGCGTGAGCTGTTCCACATCGTGCGGCATGTCTATCAGTGCTTTGGTCCGGACAGGGTGATGTTTGGTGGTGACTGGCCGGTGTGTAACAAGACTAAGAGTATGCAGGACTGGGTGGCGACACTTGACCGCATTCTTGTTGACAAAACACCTGATGAGCTGGCGAAGTTTTATCATGGGAATGCAGCACGTTTTTACGGCATCTCGATGCCGGATGTGACGGGCTAGCGATTAATCGTGATGCTAACTTGCGGCATCGAATGCTGTTTTCAGGATGTCTGCGAGTCCGCTTGGGATGTCTGCCAGCGCTGAGAGTTTGACTTTGTACTGGCACATCCCGCCTGCGGGTTGCGGCAATAACCAGTCAAAATCACCAAGGTCTTTGCCATTGATACCCAGTTCCACGCGTGTATTGGTGGCAGGCCCCAGCATCGCGAACTGCTTCTTGCGCCGAAGGCTGATATACCCTTTTTTCGGTGCGACATCGAAGTCTCCGAGGGGCGCAATCAGTTCCATGATCGCATCGTGGATGGGGCGCAGGGCTGCTTTTGGGCCGGCGTAGATATCGTCGATGATATCGTTTGCGGCCGATTGGGTGATGTTCGGCGCCGACCAGCCTCCGCGGAAATGGTGAGCCACAGCGTTGGCATCCCCGTGGGAGAACCCGAGGTCTGTCTTGAGGTGAGCGAGTAGCTCGCCGTGTTTTGTAAGACCGGTTGCTGCGAGGAGCTGGCAGAGAGCATCCAGAGTTTTGCCGTAACGGGTCTCGATATTTGTGAGCTGCGCAGCGTATGCTTTTTCGATATCGGCCATGAAAGC
>JBEDDQ010000078.1:0-7237 GCA_041176185.1 Armatimonadota bacterium
GCTGCGCCATCGATGGCGTACTTTGTCGTCGCGATTCCACTAGTCGCATCGGATGCATCCAATGTAAACCAAGTCCCACGTGGCTCGCTGATCAGCGCGGTCACTGGTTTGGTCGTATCGACCTTAATGGTCTCAGACTTGGTGTTTTCTGTGTTACCGATGACATCCGTTGCGTAGAAAGACAGCGAATGGATACCATCCCCGGACACAACAGGAGACGCCGTTGAACCTGCAACCGTGGATGGCGTGCCATCCAATGAGATCATGATTTCCTTGACGCCGGAGCCGTTAACGTTGTCCGTTGCCTTGAGCTTGACGGTGACATTGCTCTTGTACCAGCCGTTAAGGCCCGCCGTTCCCGTCCTCGTCTCGATGATAGTTGTAGGCGCAAGCGTATCGGGAGCCTGTATCACGCGAGTATTCGCAAACTCAACATTTCCCGCGTTGTCCGTGGCCCAGAATTTGACCTCATGACGTAGACCATCCACTTGAACCGTACCCGTGTAGACCTTTGTCGTCCCGCCATCCATGCGGTATGAAATCCGCTCGATGCCAGCGCGGTCATCGGATGCCGTGAGGGTAAATGACATCCCATCCGCGGCGTAGTTCAGCTGCGAAACCGGCTGGACCGTGTCCTTCTTGACCACAAACTGCTTTGTTGCTTCTGTATTTCCCGCGAGGTCGACAGAGTAGTAGGTGTAGGTGTGGATGCCATCCGTTTCGACCGGTAACTCCAGATAATTCGTTTTGTGCGTTGTCGGTGCATCGGAGTTAATGGCTACGACCAGGTCGCGGATACCGAGACCGACAGTGTCATCCTTAGCGGTGAGCTGGACATTTACCGGGACGCGGAACCATCCGAAGTCATTTGGCGCGACACTTGTGGTTGCTGTGGTCGTTGGTGCCTCTGTGTCATCCGTGATCCAGATCGCGACACGGCCATTCCACATATCGCAGACATACACGCGACCATTTGCATCAAAGGCGACGCCATACGGATACCAAAGGTCGGTTTCTGTCGTCCCTTGTGTACCAAACTTTGAGAGGAAGACGCCTTCTGAAGTGAATTTTTGGATGCGGTGGTTGTCGTTATCGCCGATATAGACATTTCCGTTATGGTCGATGCCGATGCCTTTTGGGGATTTGAACTGGCCATCGAGGCTGCCGTTACCGCCGAATGACTTAACCCATGTGCCATCGAGGAGGAACTTCTGCACCCGGTGGTTGCCCGTGTCAGCGACATAGAGGTGGCCGGTTTTCTTATCAACAATACATCCATAAGGACCGTTGAACTGTCCCGCCGAGCTCCCAGGACCGCCGATTTGCTGAATCCAGACTCCGTTTTTGTCAAACTTCTGAATGCGGTTGCCCCAGTTGTCGCTGATGTAAATGTTGTCATCGGCATCGATAGCGATGTTCTCTGCAAACTTGATTTGCTGCTGGCCATAGCCATCCACGCCAAAGGTCAGGAGGACATCCCCATTAGTAGAGTACTTGACCACGCGGTGGTTCCACGTATCGGCGACGTAGAGGTTGCCTTCCGAATCGAGGACGATGCCTTCCGGGTACTTGAGCTGCCCTACGGATGAGCCATTCGATCCCCACTCCTTCAGTGGGTTGCCGTTTTTGTCAAATTTGCGGATGCGTGAGTTTCCCGTGTCTGCCACGTAGATGTTGCCTGCAGCATCAAATGTGAGCCCACTTGGGTTGTGTAGCCACATCGTGCCACGTGACCCGAGTTGGGTGTGGTAGCGGTAGGTCTGTGCATCTGCCCGAGCTGGGAAGAAAGCGGCCGCAGCTACCATCATCATCCAAATGGTCAGCAGCGTTACCCGGCGGAAGTGTGCAATCGTTGTCATGGCAGTCATCATCACCTGATTGGGAGTCAATCAAGTATATACGAGCATGAAACGTTGTACGAATTCCGTACGAAAATGGTGATTAAGCGGTGTCCAGCGGCAAGTTACGCGCTTTACTCCCTATCCAATCAGGAACAACCGCGCACCGCCATCCAGGAGGGGGAGCTGCACACCATCCATTGCCGGGCTGGCATCGTGGAGAGGAACTTCACGCCCCGTCTCAGGGTCAATCTCGACCACACGCTGACCGGAGCGGATATCGAATTCCACCGTCGGCCACGCGCTGTAGGCAAAGCGGTTGTTCATGAGCATCACTGCGCGGCGCCCACTTTTGTGCCGAAACGTTCCAACCAGATAGTCATGCGGCGGGTCGACTCTGTCGCGTTTGATGTCGCGGATACCGCTCTGGCGTAGCTTCTCCGATGGCGTATCCCCCGGAATGATCTGTGCGACATCCGTGGATGTGCACTCCATCAGCACCTTTCCGTACGACTGCAGCATCTTGTTTATGCGTTTTGCCTGCGCGTAGTGGTGGGTTTTCAGTCCATCCTGACCGATGATCGCGCCGCCCTTTGGAAACTCATCCCCGCCGGGGGTGAAGTAGCAAAAGTAGAGCAAGCCTTTAGCGCCGTAGATCAGGCTGGCGTTCACCTGCCAGCGGACCTGCGCTTCGGTCGGGTCGGTGTGTGGGCCATAGGGCATGATGTTGAAGAAGTTCCAGAAGGGGATACCTGCGGCGAGCGACTGCTTTCGGAAAATTTCGAGGTTGTCGATGTACAGCGCGCGCGTATCCCGATCGGGTTTGAAGATGGGATAGTTGTCCATGCAGAGGACATCCGGTTTGTAGCTGCGGATGAAATCTGCGACGTGCGTTGCGTAGTCGGGTGAGCCCAGCTGCGAAGGGGTTGCATAGTTTGGGAAGAGGTTTACGAACGGGATGGTTCCCGGGCGCGCGGCGCGCACGGTGTCCGCAAGGCTTTTGAGCTCTTTGAAGCGTGCCGCCGATGGCTCATCCACGAGGCCATAGCCAACAATCTTTTTATCCGCTGGCCAGGTCTCCGGGGAGCCTTCAGGGTGCATCAGGATTGCATCCAGCCCAAAGCGCTTAAGAATCGGAAGAAACTTCTCTTTTGGAGCCCCTCCAAATCCGGACAGCACAAGGTTGATTCCGCAGTCTGCTACCTCCCAGTAGCGGCGAAACGCAGCTTTGTCGAATGGGGGTTCAACCCAATAGCCAATCGCGAATTTAGTCTGGCGGTAGCGTCTTGTTTGCATTTGGTGAAGTTCCCCTTGTGTTTATCGGATGGTTACTGTTCACCGAGCAGATGTCCTGCGCTGCGGCGCCACTTCTCACCCCGTAAGCGCTACTTCGCCGTCGCTAGTCGGAAGCCGATGTTGTCTTCCCGCTTCTCGGGAAGCATCCGGTAGCGGTACGCCGTGCGGAATACATCCGGCCACTCGTTGTACCAAGAGCCCCCGCGGAGGGCGCGGCGCGTGCCAGTCGAGGGGCCAAGCGGATCTACAAGGCTGCCTGCCGCGTAAGGCCCATTCCAGTCCTGACACCATTCCCAGACGTTTCCGATGAGGTCTCGGATTCCGTGCGCGTTGCTGTGAATCCGGTCTTTTCGCAGCGTAGATGCCGTTTTCTGTGCATCTTTCCAAGCATCCTTGGAGCACCAAAGCTTGCTGCTGTCAAAGGTCGGTCCCCAAGGATAGTCATCGGATGCCCGCTTGCTCTGCGCCGCGGCCTCCCACTGGGCTTCTGTCGGGAGCATCAACGGAACACCGGATGTCACGACCGCCCACGCGAGAAATCCCGGCTTCCCGGATGCATGCACAGGTGTCGTTATATCGATGTACGAAATGTTGACAACCGGATGGTCATCCAGCCAGCCCCAAGCCGGAGGTGCAGGCATTTCAAGCGAAACCGCCATGCAATATTCCTTCCAGAGGGCAACGGAAATCGGAGTCGCTCCAAGTCGGAAAGGAGAAAGCGTTACCGCGTGTCGCGGACGCTCATTCTCTGCGTGATTGTCATTGCCAAGCTGGTATCGTCCACCCGGGACCTTTCGGAGCTCCTTGCAGTAGCGGGCAAGGTTGGGGTAACGGGTCATCCAGTCGTCTTCCGGCATGAAGGCAAGCGGAACCGCGGCGGTGAGCGATAGCGAGAGAAGCCCACGACGCGTGATAACTACTGGTTTGACCATACTCAGTAACCTACCCTGTTTGTTCTCCTTTTTCAGGTCACATCAAGATTATGGTCATTCACTCCCCCGTTTAATTACTGGAATAATCCGAATGGCCGTTGGTCCCAGACCGTTTTTAGGAGAGAATGAATCTGGACAATGATGTCCATACCAAGTCCGGGCAGGCGCTCCGAGGAGCAAAGCAGTGATCCAAATACGTATTCGTGCTGAACGCATCACGCATCTCATTTCGCCAGGTATCTACGGAGCAAGCTACGCTCAGGCAGGCGGCGCAGGCATTAAATGCACGGTTGACCGCTGGGGAGGCAATAACGCAAGTCGCTACAACCCGCAGCAAAATGCCGATAACAAGGGGTCTGACTGGTACTTTCAAAGTATCCCGATGGGCTCGGACACCCCCGGCGGCTATACCCGTGACTTTGCAGCCACTGCCGCTGCCGCGGGTGCGGATGCGATGCTTACGGTTCCGATGCTCGGCTGGGTTGCAAAGCTTGGTGCTGGCCGCTCGAAAACCTGGTCGTTTTCCATTTCGAAATATGGCGCACAGCAGAGCAACGACTGGCAGTGGTGCCCGGATGCCGGTAACGGAACGCAAACGAATGGCCAGCCGATCACGGGAAATGACCCATACGATGCCAATGTTCCAACAAACCCAGCAAGCTTTGCGACGTGGATTGCATCTACAACCACGGATAGACCAAACGTCAAATATTGGCTCCTCGATAATGAGCCCGGGCTTTGGGCATTCACGCACCGGGATGTTGTTCCGACAGCGCCAACATCGGCTGAGCTCTTTACAAAGTCCCTCCAAACCGCCAAGGTTATCCGAGTCAACGCGCCAAACGCTGCGATTTGCGGACCGGAGGAATGGGGATGGTCAAGTTACTTCTATAGCCCCCGCGATTTCCAAATCGGACAGACGCTTGGCTGGGGAAGCCCGATGCCTGACCGTACCCGCTACGGAGGTCGCGACCCGCTGACGGTTTATCTGCAGCAGTTCCGTAGCCATCACTTGACCACAGGCCAGCGGATGTTGGATTACTTCACGCTCCACTACTATCCACAGGGGGGTGAGTTTTCCGATGACACAAGCCCGGCGATGTGTCTGCGGAGAAATCGTTCAACCCGCGCATTGTGGGACCTGACGTACCGGGATGAATCTTGGATTAATGACAACGTTCGGCTCATCCCCCGGATGAAAGATCTTGTTAAGCGCAATTACCCCGGGACGAAAACCGGGATAACCGAGTACTGCTGGGGAGCTGATGGTCACATCAATGGTGCGACGACACAGGCTGACATTCTGGGCATTTTCGGACGTGAGGCACTGGATCTTGCCTGTCGGTGGGTTGCTCCCTCTGAGGGTTCGATCACTTGGAAGGCGATGCAGCTGTACCGCAATGCCGGTGGAAGTGGGCTTGGATTTGGGGATGCCAGCGTGGCGGCAAGTGTCCCAAATCCCGATGACCTGTCGGCATTCACGGCCATCGATCGTGCGACCGGGCACCTGACGGTCATGGTCATCAACAAAACCGCCGGAGACAAGCAGGTACGCTTTGTCGTGTCCGGTTTCCGACCAGGGATTGTCCGGCGTTGGACGCTTCGGAGCGATAACTCTCTTCTCGAGGAATCCCTCGGCCAGATGCCTGGGCTAGTGCTAAGCCCGGGGATGAGTGTGCAGCTTTATCGGATCAGCCCGCGGTCTTAATCATCCTCATTCGATAATCACACGGAATACATGCGTGGGGATTAAGCGGTATAGTTCCATCTGCGGATGAGTATTGACGGCAATAGAATGCAAGCATTGCCACGGCTTTTGGATGTTTCCATCAGTTTTAGACTCGTCGTAATTGCTTTCATCCTCCTGTTCCGGGGATGTATTGTCCCGGTTTCTCCGGCCCAGCCGATACAAAGCTGGGCAGAATCTCAGATTCACCGGGTTTTTACGCAAGCACATGTGGAGCTTCCAGCGCAACGGCGCCGGGGTGGCTCACGTAGAAACCTAAGGGCATTGATTCGCCGACGTGTACGCCGCGCCGTTCGTCACGGAAGAGCATTTATCGGTTTCACCATTGGTTGCATCGATAGGACAACAGCGTATTGGGACCATCTCTCCCGCTTTCATTCGAGGGACACGTTTTGCACCAGCGGCACCAGTCCCTGAACGCTGTCAAACATATAGCAATGTCAACGGTCATCTTGATACCTCATGTCAGGATGCACCTCTGGATGTTTTTGTGTACGGCTGCCCGATGGCAATGGACTAATTCTGCCATCCCGCCGTGCTCCACAGGTTTAGATGATGAATAAGAAATTAATGTCGTGGCTGTTAGATGGCTACGTCATTCCTGAAGGTTATTTTGAGTCCGAAAAGGATGTCAAGACCGAACATCAGCACACCCACTCGTGGTGGCAAGTCATGTGTCTGACGGGTGTCGACTACTTCTCGACACTTGGCTATCAGCCGAGTATTGCGTTTATCGCAGCGGGCGCGCTCTCGCCCGTCGCAACGCTTGTCCTCGTTCTCCTGACGCTCTTCGGCGCACTCCCGATCTACTCGCAAATTGCCAAGGAGAGCCCACACGGCGAGGGCTCCATCAGCATGCTTAAAGGCCTGCTGTCACGCTGGAATGCACGCCTCTTCGTCTTAGTCCTCCTTGGATTTGTGGCGACAGACTTTGTCATCACGATTACGCTGTCGGCAGCGGATGCCGCTACGCACGTCCGGGAAAACCCGCTATTCCACACCCTAATGGAACACAACCCCGAAGCCTGGCAGATCAGCATTACGCTTATCCTGATTGCCCTCCTTGGCGGGGTCTTTCTCAAGGGCTTTAAGGAAGCGATTGGGATTGCAGTCGTCCTCGTCCTTGCGTATCTCGGGATGAATGCTGCCGTCATCGGTAAAGGAATCTCGATTCTCGCGACGCACCCTGACCTCTGGACGAATTGGGGAAATGCGCTTGAGCTGAAGACTAATGGTAATCACCTCGCGCTGGTCGGTCTCTCGCTGCTGTACTTCCCTAAGCTCGCGCTTGGCCTCTCAGGGTTCGAGACGGGCGTTGCTGTGATGCCGCTTGTTACGGGTGACAAAGCCGACACTGATGAAGTGCCGACAGGGCGCATTCGTAGCACGAAGAAGCTGCTTGTTGGGGCGGCGTTGTTGATGAG
>JBEDDQ010000079.1:0-4364 GCA_041176185.1 Armatimonadota bacterium
GAATTGGCATTAGTGGAGACCGTGCACTTCCTTGAGGTAGCGGTAGGATGACTCCACCGATGCAAACGCATCACGGTGACATTCATCCTGCTCAACGCACCACCATTCAACACCCGCGGATTTCCCGGCTTGAATGATCGACTCCCAAGGAAGGTTTCCTTCGCCGATAGGGGCCATTACTGGATTCCCCGCAATCACTGCTTTGTCCTTGATGTGCACTACTGGGACGCGACCGTTCATCCGGGAAAACAGCAGTGTAGGGTCAACGCCACCATGCCACGCCCAGTAAACATCCAGCTCCAAATAGTAGTCTTCTCCACCCTCGTTGATCAGAACATCCCATGGAGAAACGTCGGCTCCAACGGCTCCGCGGTCAAATTCGAACGCATGGTTGTGATGACCAAAGCGAATACCGGCATCCGCCAGCTTCGTTCTAGCGGCCAGACTTTCCCGTAGAAAGCGCTGATATTCAGTAGGATTCAGCTTGTCATAGCCATCCGGGATGCCGCCAATCGCCACATAGTCACAGCCAATTGCCTTATGTAAGTCGATTTCACGCTCGGTTTCAGTCAGCAGCGATGCCCATGGCCGGTGTGTTGCGATGCATCGCAAATCCAGCTCACGAAGCCACGTACCGAGCACCTCTGGCGTGAGGTCCGCATCGAGGGCAGCAACCGCACTCACTTGAACCGCGCGGTACCCGATCTCTCGCACACGCTCAAGCGTATCGCGTACGGTATCCGCAGTCTTTGTAAACTCACGCAGCGTGTAAAGCTGGAGCGCCTGCCCAGACATTAGGCTCCACGCTCGATATCTGCTGCAATCTGAATCGCTGCTTCTCGTGGGTCATCAGCACCGGTGATTGCACGCCCAATAACCAAGTACGTCGCGCCGCTTGCAACTGCCGCCTCTGGCGTAGCAATTCGTGCCTGATCATGTGCCGCCACGCCCTTTGGGCGAACGCCAGGCACGACGGTGACAAAGTCATTACCGAGGGACGTTCGAATCGCTTCGACTTCATGCGGTGAGCAGACCACGCCATCGAGGCCATTTGCATGGCACAAACCGGCAAGGTGAAGGACATGGTCATTCACGGTTCCGGCAACCCGGAGGTCACTATTGAGCGCATCCTGGCTAAGGCTTGTCAGGACTGTCACACCAATCAGAAGCGGGGGATTGGCCGCAGCGTGTGCCGCATCCGCCGCTGCCCGCAGCATCGCCGAACCGCCCTGCGCATGAACATTAACCATCCAAACGTTGCGCTTTACAGCCGCCGCGACGGCTCCGTGAACCGTGTTCGGGATGTCGTGAAATTTGGCATCGTAGAAAATCTTGTCAACCCCGGCATCCTGGAGGCGGCTGATGATGTCAAAGCCTGCCGCGTTGATAAGCTCCAGACCTACCTTGAGTCCGCCGACGGTTCCTGCCACTTTGCGCGCCAGGGCAACTGCGGCATCCGCTGAATCGACGTCCAGCGCAATCAGAATCCGTTCATGGGCAGAGAGAGGGGTCGACATAGTTGATCCTTTGATGGTCATAACATTGCGGACATTTCAAAACATCCAGTGGTCTAGAATACCGCTTTTGTCAGCGCCCGCTCAGCACCCAAATCTGCGGATTCACATAGAGCATGTCGTGGGGAACCCCGTGGAGCGGTAGCCATCCGCTGTAGGTTGATGAGCGGAAGCTGCTGATAAACGTCAGGAGCAACGTGCGAATCCAATAAGCTTCTATGTTTAATCGATGTGCTTTGGCACCTCAGAGCCACGAAGAATTTTATTTCCCGCTCAGCACCCAAATCTGCGGATTCACATAGAGCATGTCATGAGGAACCCCCTGAAGCGTTAGCCACCCGCCGTAGGTTGATGAGCGGAAGCCGCTGATAAACGGGATGTTAATCGGACTCCCGTAAACCTTTGTATCCGGTAGCAGCGTGTGTGCAGCATCCAGATAGAGCATCGGTTGGGTATCGCGCAGACGAACCGCATCCATAATCTCAAGTTCAGAAAGCGTTAGCACAGATCCTTGACTAAGCTGGGACAGGGTATCCACGCTCCACTCGGAGCCATCCGGAGGAACGACCAGCTGCGGGATTCCATCAAAGCTGCGTGCATCATCCGCCGCAAGCTTTGGACTGAAGTGGGCGATTTGAGGCGACAGGGATGCCGACCAAAACCACGGCCGCCGGGCAAAGGTGACAACGCCCGTTCCTGCAGCCTTGATTGCAGTGGCTGCTTGAATCCTTGAATCGATTGCGGTGAACTGGCGGATCCAGACCATCGATGCAAACAGTGTGAATGCGCAGCAAATGCTTGCGAATGCACCGAGGTACGGTCGCTGGTTAGGCTTTCGAACAAACAATAGACCGGTGTAGATGGAAAGCACCGGAAGGAGCGGGAGCGCGTAGCGCGCGAACTTGACCTGTGCAGCACCAATGAGCAGGAAGTAGGGAAGAGCAAAAACAAGCGGGATGAGCTCTGCGGCTTTTCGCCGCAAGCCAATGTTGACCAGACCAAGTCCGATGGCTGGCCAGAGGTAGGCGACAACCCATGGCCCGTTTACCAGTGGGTGGTAGAGAAAACCTGACATTGTGTTTGTGAAAATCTGCTCACTTCCAGCGCCGACGTGGCGGGCTTCAAACAGGATGTCCTTGATGAACTGACTGGTGTTAAGGAGAGAGCCCGGGCATCCAATCACAAAGGCCACCGCTGTGATCAGCAGTGCGCCGATAAGCTCAGTTGCTTTTCGTTCTTTTCGGAGGAGCCATGCGGCAACCAGAGGAAAGAGCGCAAGACCGGCATTGTATTTTGTGGCGGCGCCAAGTCCGCATGCGAGTGCACCGATGGCTAGAATCTTACTGCTACCAGTTTCACGAAATGCGATACCAGCCCAAATTGTCACGGCTACCCAAAATGCCGCGGGGACATCTACGGTTGCAAAGTGCGCATGTTGCACCGCAAGGGGCATCACTGCGTACGTTGCGCCAGCCAGAAACCCGGCGGCTTTATTGCCAAGCCGGCGGGCCGAATCAACCACAAACCAGACGGTTGCGGTGCCAAGGACGGCGGTGAAAATGCGTGCCGTGATCAGTGACTCTGCCGTGGGGGCGATTCCGGCAAGAGGCTTTGCGACGACTTTGAGAGTTTCCAGAATATGGATAAGCGTCCCGGCGGCGAGGAGGTACCACTGACCATAGTTATAAAAACCATTATCAAGCTTGCCGGTAAATACGTTTAAGTCCAGGGCTGCCACAAGTACTTGGCTCTCATCCGGGTGGAATGACCAAAGCCTGCCAGGCGCGGGAACGCCCCAGTCAATGCCGGTGATACGTAGCAAAAACGCGGCCATAATGAGGATAGCAAGTGGGAGCCAGGATGGCAATGTAGTTACGGAACGTTGCTTCACAACGCGGATTGTAGCATCGACACACACGCCGCATCTGGTGTGCGTGGTATTGTCAGCATTGGGATTTCATCCCATCGGGACTGCCATTTATGTTGAGCCAGCAACCATTGGTGACGATTGAACCATCCAATCGCTTTCATGCAGCGGATCTTCTAGAGGTTTGGCACTATCGTGACCTCTTGGTAGAGCTGATGAAACGTGACATCCGCCTTCGCTATCGCCAGACCGCACTTGGCGTGATTTGGGTCGTGCTCCAGCCACTGCTTGGCGCAATCATTTTTAGCGTTGTTGGCAAAGCTGCACGCCTTCCGGTCGGCGATGTCCCGATGCTGGCCTATTCTTTCGCAAGTCTCCTCGCTTGGAATCTCTTTCAAGCGATTCTGACGAAAAGCGGTAACTGTCTCGTCGGAAACACCCAGCTTGTCAGCAAGATCTTCTTCCCAAGGCTCATCCTTCCGTTGTCCGTCGTTCCGGGGGCTCTCCTCGATGCGCTCATCGCAACGCTTGTGTTCTCCGTCATCGCAGTGATTCTTGGCGTAAAAGCAACGGCGATGTTGGTACTCTTTCCCATCGGGATGCTTGGAATCATGCTCCTTGCGATTGGTGCCGGAATACTGGTCTCAGCGCTGACCGTCCCGTATCGTGATGTCCAGCACATCCTGCCAGTCCTCGTGCAGCTACTTTTCTGGGGCTCACCCGTCATCGTTCCAGCATCTCTCTACACCGGCAAACTGGTCTGGTTTATGCTCCTCAACCCGATGTCCGGCTACCTTGAGCTCGTACGTGCAGCCCTTCTCGGAACACCTCTCCCAAGTGGAAACCTGCTTGCAATCTCCGTAGGTACCACCATCGTGATGCTGATAACGGGCATCACCGTCTTCCGCAGCATGGAACGGACCTTTGCCGACATCATCTAAGATGGCCGGAAAACCACTGCGCATCTTAATGGTCTCATCGGC
>JBEDDQ010000080.1:0-4561 GCA_041176185.1 Armatimonadota bacterium
CTTCAGAACATCCCCCCACAATCCAGGAACCTGCCCAGGAAGATTTATAACGACATAGTCAGTCTTGTTCGGAACATAAAGCCCAGGAATGAACTCCCGACCAACTGCACCCCAGATAGGAGTGAAGAAGTAAAAAACACCAATCAAAACCATCACCCAAAATGTCGTCTTCTTCGCCGACCGGCCATCTGGATTTGTGTAAAAACGCACGAGAATGTGCGGCAGACCAGCAGTCCCACAGATAAGAGCAATGATTAGGCTGTACGTATACAGTAACGGGTACCCGTGCTTGCTCGTCAATGTGCCAAACGGTGCAAGCCACTTGCTGTTACGCTGTGCATTCGGAACGGGAAGGCCTTTCGTAAGCGACAGCTCAGCAGGATCATCAAACTCGAGTTTCACACCCGTGACGACCGCCTTTCCATCCTTCTCAACAGGCACTCCACCTTTTGTCACAATGACCGGAACCAGATGGATAGCTGTCCCCTCAGTTACAGGCCCCGCTTTGACAATGGCATCGAGAACCAAGTCATCCTCACCAGCCTCAGGCTTGCGGCTAGGAGAAACCTTTCCAATGACGGTCGCGGATTTAAATGTGACATCTGCTTCGACAGCTTGAAAGGCCACCACATTCGTCGGGGCTTTGGCCTTGCCATTTATCTTGTAGGTTCCATCCGCGGAAAGTACAGGAAAACCCGATGCGTCCCCGACAGTCTTTGACAGTGTAGATGTGTAGCCTCCGTAGACCGACATGATCACAAACAATGGAACCGCAATGGCAAATGCTTTTACCCAGTACTGAAATGCCTGAACGAAAGTAATACCCTTCATTCCGCCGAGAGCAACGTTAAAGGTGATTACAGTCCCAACGACAACGATGCCGACCCAATAAGGCCATTGCATAATGGACCCCATCGTCACACCCGCTGCCTTCATCTGAGGCATCGTGTAAAAGAACCCAATGAACATCACAAATGACACAGCAATCTTGCGGAACAGAGGCGAATCAAAGCGTCCTTCTGCAAAATCCGGGATTGTGTACGCTCCAAAGCGTCTAAGTGGTCCAGCGATGAACAACAACAGGAACAAATATCCAGCCGCATACCCAACCGGATACCACATCGCATCATAGCCAAATCGCATCACCAAGCCAGCCACACCCATAAAGGATGCCGCGGACAAGTACTCCCCTGAGATTGCCGATGCGTTCATGAAAACACTGACCTGACGGCCAGCGACGAAAAAATCGGATGCAGATTGCGCCCGCTTGGTCGCGATAACGCCAAGGAGTACCGTAGCCACTGTGACCAGGATGACAAAAAGTAATGGAATCAACGAACCACCCCGCCCTTTTCATCGCACTCGATGGCATCTTCCAGCGCATTTGACTGACGGATAAATATCGCACTAAGTGCCCAAGTAATCGGATAAAAGAGCACGCCCAAAACCAACCAGGTCACCGTAAATCCACCGACCTTCTGCGCTGCAAGGTCCGGAAAATACAAATTAAAGATGGGCAAGAGAAAAACGATTCCCAGAAAGACCGACGCGACTCCCAGAGACAAACGAACCTGCCGTCGCATCACGCGGCCGAGCAACGCACGGTCTCCGTCAGCGTTCATCACCTGATCAACTTGGTTTGACATAAGTGCAGGGTTCGCCATGTAGACGGGATGTTCCTACCGACGCCACATACAACTGTCATGAATCCTTACACTAATGAAACATAAAAAAACAGGCGATCAACAATGTGAACGCCTGTTTTCCGGAAGCAGCCAACCAGATTCGAACTGGTGCATAGCAGATTTGCAATCTGTTCCCTTACCACTTGGGTATGGCTGCGACGGATTAATAGTATCACGGAGTCGTTTTGATTTTCCAGTCCGGCAGCTTGCGAGTAACAACGTGGTAGTCATCCACATTTTGGATGGCAATCTTCTCAACCAATGTGGCTGGATTTATTTCGACAAGAGCGGACTTCTGCCCACTTACCCCATGCTTTATCACCAAAACTGTCTTGCCAGATTGGCTCCACTGTGGAGACGTATAGGAGCCAGTCGCAACTTTACGACTTGAGCGGCGGGTCACATCAATGATATATACGGCACTACCCGCAAGAACCACTGCGACAAATTTGCCATCCGGGCTTACAGCAACTTCACTAAACTTCCCGACCGCACCAACAGGAACCCCCACGACCAACCGTGCACTGGTGCTTGTCATCGTAACCACAAGAGGAACGTCGATTGCATCTCGCTCCACAGATGCAACAACACCCGCGTTCTCATCCATGAACATAGCGCTTCCCATTCGACGCCAAGTTCCGCTCTCGGCCACCACGGCGGCACCAGTCCGGGCATCAATGGCACAGACAGCTGTCCCACTGATTGGATGGCTCATCGTTATGTGTAGCACACGCTCACCTGGGAGAAACCGCAAACCGATAAGCTGCCAGTCGGACATTCCAGTCGTGGATGCTCCCTCAATGGCATCGACCGGACGCCCCAAGTGGTCACGGATCACCGCATCTGGGTAGAGTATGCGCTGGCGCCCGGATGCCACATCGACAATGCAAACCCGAATACCACCTGTCAGGTAGACCGAGCCATCAGCTCCACCATCCACGACAAATACTCGGTCCCCAATTCCTGTTGCCGCCCATAGTCCTGACAACGGTGTAAGCAACGTTTGAGATACGAGTCGCTGTAGCCGCTTACCATCCGAAGAAAGTAACAAAAGTCGGCCGCCACGCTGAATCAGGTAGCCAGATGAATCCATCAGGCTGGCTGCTCCTCAGATGCATCCTTGCGCTTACGGCCATCAAGGATACACGCGACGTTGATATCTCCCATGACGTTTATCGCCGTGCGGCAGCGGTCAAGGAACCAGTCGACGGAGAAAATCAACGCAATAAATCCGGTGTCAAGCCCAACGGCATTAAACACAAGAGCCATCGTGACAAGACCAGCCTCCGGAATACCGGCGGCCCCGACAGATGCCACAATACTTGTCAGTACCACAACCACCTGTGCCGTCAATGTCAAATTGATACCGAGAAGCTGTGCAACGAACAGAGCTGCCACCGCCTCGTAGAGCGCTGTGCCATCGTTGTTAAAGTTAGACCCGACGAGTGCTCCCAAGGATGCCGAGCGCTCCCGGAGGCCAACCTTATCACGCAGGCACTGATAGGTAACCGGCATGGTTGCCGTTGATGATGCCGTCGAAAATGCCATCACCAATGCATCCCGACAGCCCTCAATGACAAGCTTTGGCGATGCCCAGCTTGCAAACTGAATACGTGTCAGGTACCAGATAGCCTGAAGAATCAACGCGCCTATCACCGCAACGATAAACCAGCCAAGCGAAAGAAGTGGCGCAAGCCCCTTGTCCGCAACGATCGTTGCAACCACCCCACCAACGCCTAGCGGAACCCACTGCAAGACCCCCATCAGGACCGACACAAGCGTTGCAAATGCGACATCGATGACATCAACAACGGTACGGACAGCCGTATCTCTATGCTTCCTGAGGGCTACTCCAAACATCAACGCAAGTACGATCACACCGATGACATTATTTTCATTCAACGGCGCACCAATGCTCTTAGGAACATTGTCAACAAACGCTGCAAAGACATCCTTCTTTGGCTCCGGCGCTTTGTAGCCTGCTGTTTCCATCGTTTCGAGAATCAGCTTCTTATCCGGGTCAGATTCTTTCGATGCAAGTGTTGCCTTTGGAGCAGGTTTCTCCAAATTTGCTCCAGCACCTGGTCGAAGCACATTCGCGACAAACAGACCAATCAGAATGGCGACAACAGTATTGAGAAGCAATAGCCCACCGAGGCGCCTAGCAACTCCTGCCGGGATTTCCGTCTTAACCAGCGCCTGGATGACAGCAACCAGCACAAGCGGCGGTGCAAGCATCGACAGCATCCTCAGGATTGTCTTCGACGGCAGCTCAAGGTAGACCACCCAATCGGGCTTTCCGAATGTGTTGAGGATGTAGCCAAGCACCGAGCCGATAATTAGAGCGATGAGAATCCTGACGTATAAGGGCATCCGATTCCAGTGCATCACCAATGTCTTCATGCTGTCTCTCCCCCATCTCTACCGCGAGCCGAACGAGCATGGCCCTCAAGGCCTTCATATGTGGCGATGGCTTCTGCAAGTGGTGCCAGCTTACGACTAACACTCTCATCGAGCCAGAGGACACTTGACTTCTTCGTAAAGTCATCGACATTCAGTGGACTCGAAAACCTTGCAGCTCCAGCTGTCGGCAGCGTGTGGCTCGGTCCAGCAACATAGTCACCATGTGCAGCTGATGTGTGTTTTCCAACTAAGATCGCACCAGCGTTACGGACAACATGTGCCATTTCCCACGCATCCACAACATCGAGGTGGAGATGCTCTGGCGCAAATGCATCCACGACCGCGACCATCAATGCCCGATCGCTGCAAATGACGGCAACACTCTGCTTCGCCAGGGATGCACGAACGATTTCAGCCCGCGGCAGAGTGGCCAGCTGCGCCTCGAGTTCGGCATTGATGAGAGTGATTAGTTC
>JBEDDQ010000081.1:0-4802 GCA_041176185.1 Armatimonadota bacterium
CCTTTGAGCATGAGGGCGAGGGCTTCCAGTTTGAAGCGATGGAAATTGCTGATTGTCTTCGCGCTGGCAAGACGGAATCATCGGTGATGCCACTGAACGACACGCTTTCGGTGATGCGTTCCCTTGATGCCGTCCGTGCTCAGCTCGGTCTTGTGTATCCGGGAGAGTAGTATGGCAAAGCGTTTTCAACGGATTGCGCCAAGCCTCGCTGGCGTAGATGCCGCAGGCATCGAAGCGTTTATCAACCGAGTCGATGCCGAAGTCGGTGGTCTACACTCGGTGATGATGTTGCGGGATGGCAATGTCTTCGCTGAGTGTTGGTGGAAGCCTTATAAGCCTGACTATCAGCACACGCTGTACTCGCTGAGCAAGAGCTTTACGAGCACAGCGGCAGGTTTTGCCATGCTTGAGGGCAAGCTGCGGCCGACAGATCCGGTCATTAAGTTCTTCCCGGATAAGCTGCCGGCCAAGGTCAGTGCAAATCTTCAGGCGATGCAAATTCAGCATCTCTTGATGATGGGGACGGGCCACGCAACGGAGCCAAGCGCGTTGCTGCAATCCGATGAAACAGCTGATTGGGTTCGTGTTTTTCTTAACCATCCGGTTGAGTTCACACCTGGCACGCACTTCGTCTATAACAGCGCCGCGACATTTATGGTGTCGGCAATAGTTCAGCAGGTCACCGGTCAAACGGTGCTTGACTACCTACGACCACGCCTCTTCCGACCGCTTGGCATCGAAAACCCTGTCTGGGAAACCAACCCGGCGGGAATCACTGCCGGCGGTTGGGGCCTCCATATCCGAACGGAAGACATCGCCGCTCTGGGCGAGCTTTACCGTAATAAGGGCGTCTGGAAAGGCCGCAGAATTCTTCCTCGGTCGTTCGTAGAAGCGGCAACACAGAAGCAAATCAGCAATGGAAACGATGCCAACAGCGACTGGGCACAGGGCTACGGCTACCAATTCTGGCGCTGTCGAAACAATGGTTTCCGCGGGGATGGTGCATTTGGGCAGTACTGTCTGGTCTTCCCGGACAAGCAGCTGACGGTTGCGATCACCAGCGGCGTCGCTGATATGCAACGTGTCCTGGATATTCTGTATGCCACGGTGCTTCCGGCTGTGGGTGCATCAACGAATGCTCCTGCAGACAAGAGCTTGGCAGACCGGACACGGAGGGCAGAAGTTCCCGTTCCTAAAGCAGTTACATCCCGGGTGCGGCTTCCAATAGGCAAGACATATCAATTCGATACGAATTCGTTCGGGATGGAATCCATTCGCTTTGCCGCAGCCGGTGGTGGGGTTGAAGTCACTGTCACCCGGAACCGTAATGAGCAAACGTTGCTTGTCATGGAAAAGGGGTGGAAGGTAACTGACACCACTTGGGAAGTTGGCTTGAACCGCCTGCAAACCGAGGGGCACGCGTATCGAAATGCTGCCCGTGGAGCCTGGACCAGCACATCGACGTATTCCATCAAGAACTACTACGTCGAAGAACCATACATTCAGTCCGTTGACTTGTCCTTTGGGCCGGGAACGCTCACTTGGACGAGCAGCTTTATCGCGATGTTTGGTGGGGATGGCCGGATCACGGCATCCGCACGCGAAGTGAAATCCTAGCAAAGGGAATATGACTATGCCAACACTCAAAACGGGAAACATCCCGGGTGTACGCCTGCCAATCACACGCATTGTGCAGGGATCGATTCAGATCAATACTGAAGATGATGCCATCGGATTTGGCCAGCTTGACACCATGGTTGAAGTTGGAATCAATGCGATTGACTCTGCTTATATTTATGGGGGCGGTGCACAGGACAAGATCATCGGGCGCTGGATGCAGGCCCGTGGCAATCGTGACCACCTAGTCGTGATTGCTAAGGGTTGCCACCCTGGCGATGGTCGTAACCGCGTCACGCCTTACGACATCGGCACTCAGCTCCACGACATCCTCGTGCGCATGAAGACCGACTACGTGGACATGTTTGTTCTCCACCGTGATGACATAAACGTCCCGGTTGAACCCATTGTGGACACGCTAAACCAATACGTCCGCGAGGGCAAGATTGGCGCATTTGGAGGAAGCAACTGGACAACATCCCGCCTTGAGGAAGCAAATGCCTATGCAGCGGCATCGGGGCAGGTTGGGTTTGCCTGTTCCAGTCCAAACTTCTCGCTGGCACGCCAGCTCAAAGAGCCATGGGATGACTGTGTAACGATAAGTGGGCCTGAAAATGCTGCATCCCGTGACTGGTATGCAGCCCAAAACATGCCCCTCTTCACCTGGTCATCGATGGCCGGTGGGTTTATGAGTGGTCGTATCACCCGGACGAACACAGCGGACTTTACGGATTACTTTGGAAAGCTGGCTGTTGAGTGCTATGCATCTGAGGATAACTTCCAGCGTGTCGACCGGGCTGCAGAGCTTGCATCTTCTAAAGGCTTGGCGATGCCGCAGATTGCCCTCGCATACGTTTTGAACTATCCGCTCAATATCTATGCGCTGGTTGGTTCAGCAAATGCCGACGAAATGAAAGCAAATGCGGCCGCTAGCCTGGTTGAGCTCACACCCGCGGAAATGGATTACCTCGACCTAAAGGTTGATTCTTTGGCGTAGTCGCTCCGGTTGCGATGAGAAGACAAAAGCCGGTTGGGGACCCAATCGGCGTTTGTCTTTTGACGTGGGGATGTTGCCAGCGCTGACACAGAGGGCTTTCATCTAACGACAATTTAACGCAGGGACAACTTTGTATCTGTTGAGTCTGTCGGTTTCGATACCCGGACACCGATAAGTACACCCAATCGACGTTTTGCTTCATTGACACAACCCGTAGATATGCCTAAACTTGTCGCATGCGCAACGTAGCCATCTCCCTCGGTATTGCCGGTGTCGTCATCAGCTCAGCATCTGCCAATATCACACCCGTCACTCTTCGTACTGAATACCTTGTAAACCCGATGGCGGTCGATTCAGACGCGCCACGTTTGTTCTGGAAGGTCACCAGTAAGGAGCGTAATCAGAGGCAGTCCGCGTACCAGATCAGGGTGGCAAACAGTGTTCAGGCTCTGCAGGCCGGTAATGCAAACCTCTGGGACACAGGCAAGGTCAAGTCATCCGAGACAGCCCAGATTGAGTACGCTGGTAAGAAACTGCAGGCTGCACAAACGGCATTTTGGCAGGTACGTGTCTGGGACCAGGATGGCAATGTAAGTGGATGGAGCACTCCTGCGCAGTGGACAAAGGGCTTGGCTCCAAGCGATTGGAAGGGTGGCTGGCTGGCAGCAAAGACCACCAAGGTTACTGCGGCTCCAGTCGGACTCAACGGCGCCAAGTGGATATGGTACGCGCCTGAAGCCAAGTCTCCAAAGGCTGGTAATCGCTACTTCCGCAAGACATTTGATCTTCCGGCGGATACGAAATTAAGTGGATCACTGCTGGCCGCAGGTGACAATTCTTACACCATTTCAGTCAATGGGAAAGTTGTTTCGACCGGTTCTGGTTGGACGACAATTCAGTCCGCTGACATTTCCAGTGCACTCAGAGTCGGGCCAAACGAAATCACCGTTGATGTCAAAAACGATGGCGATGACCCCGCAGGCTTCGTTGCTAAAGTGCAGCTGAAGGCTGGCACGCAGACGACATTGGTAACGGATGCATCCTGGCAGGCCGCATCAACACAAGGTGGAAGCTATTCGTCTGCAGCAGTGCTTGGCGACTACGGGATGGCCCCTTGGAACTCTGCGACCGTCGCGGTTGCAATGCCAATGGACCCTCCGACCTACTTCCGCAAAGAGTTCAATGTGGATCGCTCAAAGGCATCGGTTGTCAAGGCAACCCTCTACGCCACCGCATTCGGGAGCTACCTCTTTAGCATCAATGGCAAGGCTGTATCCAACGATGCCCTTTCGCCTGGCTGGACAGAATTTAAAAAGCGCGTTCACTACCTGGCCTACGATGTCACCAGTCACCTAAAGACAGGGGACAATGCGATCGGCGGAATCCTCGGGGATGGCTGGTACGCATCCTATCTCGCCTTCACCGGACGACGTAAGTACTACGGTGGAGATCCCGCGCTACGGGCGCAGCTGCGCATTGAGTATTCGGATGGTCGTGTTCAGATGGTGGCTACCGATGGCACCTGGATGTCCGGTACCGGGCCAGTCGAGTATGCAGACATGCTGATGGGCACGAGCATCGACTACAACAAAGACCTCGGTGCATGGACGATGCCCGGGTACAACACAGCTGGCTGGAAACCCGCGGAGCTTACCAATGTCCCGGATGTCCCTGTCCAGGCACACCCAAACAGCGGCGTCCGCGAGCAGGAACTGATCACAGCAAAGACCCGAACCAATCCTAAGCCGGGAGTGTTCATCTATAACATTGGGCAAAACTTGTCAGGTGTTGTCCGCTTCAAGGTCAATGGCAAGAAGGGCCAGAAAATCACCGTTCGCCATGGAGAGTTCCTGAACACGGATGGCACCCTCTACACAACAAACCTCCGCGCAGCAAAAGCGACCGATACCTACACGCTTGCCAAGGATGGAGAGACGCTCTGCGAGCCAATCTTCACCTTCCATGGTTTTCAATACGTGGAGATTACCGGTGTGGATGAAGCTCCAGCCGCAAAGGATGTCAAAGCGGTTGTCTACTATTCCGACCTTCCAAAGGCCGGCGAGTTTACATCCGATAATCCACTCCTCAACCGCCTGGTTCTGAACACAGACTGGGGTCAGCGGGGGAACTACCTCGATGTACCTACGGACTGCCCACAGCGTGATGAACGTGCAGGATGGACCGGAGA
>JBEDDQ010000082.1:0-3778 GCA_041176185.1 Armatimonadota bacterium
ACATCATTGAAATAAAGGGGAAACGCTTCGTCCATCTCACCGATGGCATCCCATGCCGCGCGGGGAATCATCCAACAGCTGGCCATCGGCTGAACAGCCACCTGTTCACATTCATAGTCAAACCACCGCTGTTTCCACCGGTCCAAACGACGATGCAGCCGCGAGATCATCGACATTTCGAGGAGTGTTGCCAACGGATCCGGTACACCTGTGATCGCCGGTTGCGTGCGTCCATCCGGCCAGACCAGCCGCGGCGCAGCCAGACACTGCGGGTGTGCGCAGATTGCATCACGTAGAGTAGCCACTGCGGATGCTTCAACGCGTGCATCCGGGTTCAGGAAGAGGAGGTACTTGCCTTTCGCCGCGCGGGCGGCCTGATTGCAACCTGCGGCATAGCCGAAATTTGCGGTATTCCGGATAAGGGAGATGCCCGGGAAGTCTCGTTGAAATGCATCGATGGCATCCGGCTTGCTGGCATTGTCAACGACAATAATCTCTGTGTCAGTTGCTGTTGAGCTCGCAAGCAGCGCTTTAATGCAGCTACGGAGGTCATCCGGCGTGTTCCAGTGGACGATGCAGACGGTGATTTCAGGAGTCACTACGCCAACCTTTGGAACGCCTTCCCGGCCAGCTGCCGATTAGTCATCCAGCTCCACAATACCCGCTTCCCGGAGGACGCGTTCGGCCATGAAGACAGGGCATTTCGCGCGGACTGCGAGTGCGATGGCATCCGATGGCCGTGCATCGATATCAATCACGGTGTCCGAATTGGATGGCTTTATTCGGATACGGGCGAAGAATGTGCCTTGCCAGATGTCATCGATTACGATTTCCTGTATCTCAGCACCGAGGCGATCGATGGTGATGCGCAGGAGGTCGTGTGAAAGTGGCCTGTCGCTTGCCTTTTCGGCAAGTCCCTGGAGAATGGACATCGCTTCGAATGGTCCGATAAAAATCGTGACCGTCCGGCTTTTGTCATCCCGTATCCGGATGGCGGATTCACGAATCGGCCGCATCCAAGGCGGTACCTCATCGTCATCATCCTCTTCTGGAGCGGCTTCGAAGACACCCAGAACCTCCACCGGATGAAGAATGCCTCCTTCCGGGTCGTTGACCGGTTGTTCCGGTTCGTTAAATTCGTTGGGTGTCTCGTCGTCCATTGGGGTTATTCCATCGACTTGGATGCGGTTGCATCCGCCGGTTTAGCACCAACCATCGCGAGGAAGTCCTTGTTGCTTGGGGTTTTCTCGATACGGTCAATCAGAAGTTCTGTGGACTCCTTGGTGCCGAGGTTTGCGAGGACTCTGTGCAGCTGCCAGATCTTCTTGAGTTCCGCATCCGGGTAGAGGAGTTCATCATGGCGTGTGCCGGATGCCTTGATATCAATCGCCGGGTAGATGCGTTGTTCGGACAGGCCGCGGTCGAGCTTAAGCTCCATGTTACCGGTGCCCTTGAACTCTTCAAAGATGATGTCATCCATACGGGAGCCGGTTTCTACAAGTGCGGTCGCGATGATGGTTAGGGAGCCACCATGTTCGATGTTACGTGCAGCTCCGAAGAAGCGCTTTGGCCGGTAGATGGCCGCAGGGTCCAGACCACCCTGAAGGGTTCGTCCACTTGGTGTGACGGTCAGGTTGGATGCACGGCTGTAGCGTGTGATCGAGTCGAGGAGGATAACGACATCCTTGCCGATTTCGACCAGACGCTTGGCGCGCTCGATGGCAACATCGGCAACCTTCATGTGCTGCTCAGGTTGTTCATCAAATGGGGATGCAATGACATCTCCTTTGACAGAGCGTCGCATATCGGTGACTTCTTCAGGTCGCTCATCGATGAGCAAGACAATCAGGGTGATTTCCGGGTGGTTTGCCGTGATGGAGTTTGCGATTTGCTTGAGGAGAATCGTCTTTCCAGCCTTTGGTGGAGCCACGATAATTCCGCGCTGGCCTTTACCGATTGGGGCAATCATGTCGATAAAGCGCATCGCGACCTGTTTAGTCTCACGCTCGAGGCGGATCCGGGAATCAGGATAGATAGGGGTCAGCTCATCAAAGTTGGGGCGCAGCTTGCTGACTTCGATGTTCAGGTCATTGATGGAATCGACGCGCAGGAGACCGTGGTATTTCTCGGTGTCTTTTGGTGCGCGGACGATGCCTTTGACGAGGTCGCCATTGCGGAGACCGTAGCGCTTGATATGGCTTTGTGAGACATAAATGTCATCGGAGCTGGCAAGGGTTGGCTTTTTACGCAGGAAACCAAAGCCATCCGCATGGATTTCCAGCATGCCTTCTGCATCGATACCATCCACGACTTCTGCATCTGCTTCGAGGTCCGAGAGGTCCATGTAGTGGTCACGGCTTCCGCGCCCACGTTGTTGCTTGTCGCGTCCCCCGGCTGCCGGCGCGCCACCGGGACGCATCCGGTGTCCAGGGCGCTCGCGTTGCTCGCGTCCCTGTCCGATGTTGGCATTCGCGTTGTTGTTGTTACGGCGCTCGCGACGGTCATCACGCTGCGGACGCTCACGGCGCTCCTGCAAGTCATCCGGTCCCGCTGAATAAGATGTCATCTGAGGTGCCGCAGTGGCAGGTGCGGACTCAGCATCACCACCTGGTGTACCGGATGCATCCGAATCTGCCTGTGCAGGTGCCGCGTAGCGTGGTGCACGCTCACGGCCATAGCGTCCACGGCGCTCCGGACGAGGTGCATCATCCGGGGATGCTCCGCGGTAGTCCGCAGGTGCATCGGATGATGTGTCAGAGTAAGCGACATGTGCCGGTGCCGGTGGTGCTGCAACGACCGGAGGTGTTACAACGGTCCGCTCAGGGACATCCGTGATGTCCGGAGGTGGTGCCTGAATCACACGCCGTGGGCGACCGCGCTTTGCGACGGGAGCTGGAGCCGCATCGGATGTATCCGGGTCCATGTTTAGTACCTGCTTTAAGGTTTCGGTTGGGGATACAGCTTCTGTGGTTGGCTCAGTTTCGGGTGTCGCGGCAGCGCGTCGGGGTCTTGGCATGGATAACTCCAGGGGATGTCCACCTTGTGTCGGCGGTGTTGGTCTCAAAGGGGTCAGGCAACGGCCTGCTCACGCAGTGAATCGGGCAAAATATGTGTGGAATGTGTGCGGAAGTGCCATCACACTGTGGCAAGTTCACGCAGAGTGCCCGACGTAAAGCACAGGCATCACGAATATACCACATCCAGCAACAATGCGTGGATTTATGGTTTTCGGGGTGCTAGTTACGCTTGAAAACTACCCACCACCATAGACTTCAGGCTTCAAAACACCGATATATGGGAGCGCCCGGTAGTTACCGAGGTAATCGAGGCCATAGCCAACGACATATGCTTCATCGAGGGTAAATCCGCAATAATCCGGCTTGACGGTAACGCCAGCCTTTTCACGGGCATCCGGTTTGTCCAGCAATGTACAAATGCGTACACTCGCCACGCGGCGCGCACGCATCACTTCCGCGAGGTACTCAGCACGCCTTGCCATCGCAGGGTTCAGGACATCTTCAACCAACACCACGTGGCGGCTTTCCACCGGCGCATCAAGGTCCTTGAGAATCTTCACCACGCCGCTGATTTTCGCATCCGGGCCATAGCTGCCCACCGCGAGAAAGTCAAACGACACCGGGATCGACATGGCACGCACCAAGTCTGCGATAAAAATTGCAGAACCGGTTAGGACACCGATCAGAACCACATCCTTACCCGCATAATCGCGGCTTAGTTGCTGGGCAAGCTCGGCGACACGGGATGAAATGTCATCTGC
>JBEDDQ010000083.1:0-2975 GCA_041176185.1 Armatimonadota bacterium
ACCGTAGGCATCGGCTTTGACAACTGCGCAAATGTTGCCAAATCGCTTTGTAAGCGTTTGAATATTTTTGCGGAGTGCGACGAGATCAACAGCGGCGAATGTGCGTTGGACATCCGCCGCCGATGCGGCATGCATCTCTGTCAGCTGACGGAGACTACGGTGTAGTGTGTCGTGAAGCCATTTACCGTGATAGCCACTGAATCTCCGGAGCTATGTCCCATCAGCTGCTTGCCGAGGGGCGATGCAACGCTGATTTTGTTGTTGTCAGGGTCCGCCTCGTAGTCTCCAACCAAGGTGTACGACTCTTCGGTGTCATCATCCGTGTCGCGCAGGGTGACCGTTGCGCCAAGTCCGATGGTTCCAGGTGCGTGGTGGTCATCCTCGACGACTATAGACCGCTCGAGCATCGTCTGAAGGTCCGCAATCCGACCCTGAATAAAGCCTTGTTGGCGTTTTGAATCCTGATAATCGAAGTTCTCGGAGAGATCTCCGAGGTCGCGTGCTTGCCGAATTCGCTCGGAGAGGGCCGGCATTTCGACGGTCTTCAATTGTTCCAGCTCTTGCTCAATTTTTTGTTTGCCACTCGGCGTCAACACGAAATCTGCCATGATTGCTCCACCAAACGTATGTGCTACTGCATAATCCAGTGCGTTATTTGGAACGCGTGGTGCGCGAGTATACACGCGTACTTTTCACTTGGCAACACAATACCCTTAACCCACTCGAATTATCCTTGACGGCTTGCGCTGGTAATGGTATTTTGAGGATTCGTGCCACACTGTGTCATCACGGGTATTCCTGTGACTTTTGACAGGAGCGTGACGCGGGAAACAGCTGTAGTCGTCGGTGTGGGGATTGGGTTGCGACAACCTAGCACAACTTGGTGTCGCACGTCAATCAACTACATCGTCAGATGATAGATGTGCCCGACCTGGGAGGGGTTCAAACTGGTATGGAGATTCAGCATTCGGCAAAGCGCGCGCAGCATGCGGCCGGCATTCCCAACCTCATTCAACTTCAATTGGATTCGTTTCGTTGGTTTCTTGAGGAGGGATTGCAGGAACTGTTCCAATCGTTCTCTCCGATTCACGATCACACAGGTGCTATCACCATTGAGTTGATTGACTTCACCCTTGGGGAGCCCAAGTACACGCTTGAGCAGTGTCGTAGCCGTGATGTCACATTCGAGTCTCCAATCAAGGTGCGTGTCCGTTTGACGACGGCTCACGGTGAAGTGAAGGAGTCCGAGGTTTATCTGGGCGACCTTCCACTCATGACGGAAAAGGGTACGTTTATTATCAACGGCGCTGAGCGTGTCGTTGTGTCTCAGCTTTCCCGTTCCCCAGGTATTTACTTCCGTGATGAGCTTGACCTCACCCTGAACTGGCAGTTCTCTGCAACCCTGATTCCATCCGAGGGTCCATGGGTTGAGATCGAGACTGATACATCCGAAGCTGTCATGGTCCGGATTGGTCAGAACAAGAAGTTCGCGATTACGACGCTTCTGCGTGCATTGAATGATCCAAGCCTTCAGAACGACCTCGTTCGTGATCGCCTGCTGAGCCAGGATGAGCTTGGTGGTGTCTTCAATGTTGACTACCGTGAGGTGGTTGGTAAGACGTTGGCTGAGCACGTTGTGGATGATGTCACTGGCGAAGTGATCTTCGAGGCTGGTTACTCGGTTGTCTATGCTGACCGGGCGAAGTTTGTCGAGCTCGCCGGTGGTGAGGAAAACCTCCGTAACCATCGCATCAATGTTCGCTTTGAGGATCCCCAGTACGAAACCGATGCGCAGATTCTTGAGCGCTTTGGTACCCGCACTGAATTTACTGCGCCACGTGGTGGTTCCGATGAAGAGCGTGAGCTCTTTATGGCATCCATTGTTGATACCTACGCCCTTCAGGACTTTGCGTCCTCTGCGGGCAAGATCGTCGCAGTTCCTTATCAGCGCGTTGATAAGACGGTTGCAAAGACGATTCTTGAGACGCTTGAGGCTGAAAACAGCGATGGTGTCGTCAACCTTCTGGTTGTGCCAAAGTATCTCAATGCAACACTTGACATCGAAGAGGCAAATGTTGTGGATGCCAAGTCCGCGATGTTTGATATTCACCGCAAGCTGCGTCCAGGTGATCCGCCATCCGATGAGTCTGTCCGCACCATGCTCCGCGGCATGTTCTTCGATGTTCGCCGCTATGACATGGCCAAGGTTGGTCGTCATAAGCTGAACAAGAAGTTGACAACCCTGCAGATTCCTCACAAGGTACGCTGGATCACCCGTACGGATATCTGTGCGATTATTGACTACCTCATTGGGATGCAGGCTGCTGCGCGCGCCGATGGTCAGGATGAGTCCCGCTCACGCTTCACCCCCGATGACATCGACCACCTTGAGAACAAGCGTGTTCGGTCTGTCGGCGAGCTGCTTTATTCCCAGCTCCGCATGGGCTTCCTCCGTATGGAGAAGGTCGCCAAGGAGCGTATGACATCGATGGACTCCGATGACATGCTTCCACCGCTTGTCCTTTCGGTCAAGCCGGTGTCCGCTGCCATCAAGAGTTTCTTCGGTTCATCCCAGCTCTCCCAGTTCATGGACCAAACCAACCCGCTTGCTGAAATTACATCCAAGCGACGTTTGTCCTCCCTCGGACCAGGCGGTCTTTCCCGCCAGTCCGCAAAACTGGAAGTCCGTGACGTTCACCACTCCCACTACGGTCGTATCTGTCCTATCGAAACGCCTGAAGGACCTAACATTGGACTGATCGGTTCGATGGCAGTGCAAGCCCGCGTTGACCAGTTTGGCTTCCTTGAGACGCCTTACCGTAAGGTCATCGATGGTAAGGTAACCCGTGATCTTGAGTGGCTTCCTGCAGATAACGAGCATCACTACAAGATTGGTCGTGCACCGCTTGAGGAAGACCTTAACGAGGATGGCACGTTCAAGTCGAAGACAGTTCAGGTTCGCTTCAATAGTGACT
>JBEDDQ010000084.1:0-5350 GCA_041176185.1 Armatimonadota bacterium
GATGCAGGTAAGTCCGTAAGTCCGCTTGATGACCTTGCCGATGCAGTAAAGGCACTTCCCGGCATGCGCTCCGTCTTTGATGCCTTGAGTGGCCTCGATCCATCCCGGATGGCATCGGAAGCAAAACGTCATGCCCGTGAAGTTAAGAGACAGACCCGCAGAGTAGCTCGTTCCGTCACTGATGGAATAGATGAAGTCCTTCGCTCCGATGTCAACCGTCTCCTGGGGGCATCCGATCCCACACTTACCGATGCCTATGAGGCTACGCTCGTCGTTACTCCCGGGATGTCCCTTCGTGTCCGTAACCCCTTCGGTGACATCGTCATACAGCCAACAGACAACGAGCAAATGCGCATCGCGGCAAGCATCAACGTCTGGGAAGCTGATCACGCACTTGCTACTGCACTTCTCGATAGCCTGACGGTTGCAGCAGATGTCATCGAAGATGCAATCATCGTTGGATGTACCGGACCAGAACGTTCTCGCAAAGTTGGTGTTGATATCGTAATCCTCATGCCTAGGGCAAGGGTTCGAATGACGCTGATGTCACCAACGGGAAAGATTCATGTTGAAGGTGTTCGAGCGACGGCTATGGTTGCAGCGACAAATTCGGGTGATATACACCTCGGTAGTGTCATCACAGATACGGTCACGCTGGAGACGACATCCGGTGATATCAGCCTTCATGGAGTTGTCGGAGCCGTCAACATAAAGTCATCCAGTGGTGATGTCAAGCTTACCAAGACCAATGGGGCGGCCGTTAGCTTGGTAACCGGCTCAGGTGACATCCACCTTGACTCCGTAGATGCGAGCTCGGTCGACACAAGCTCATCTTCGGGCGATCAATATGTACTAAAGCTCAACGCCGATTCACTAACAATGGCATCCGTCTCGGGCGACATCCGGGCGGACCTAGCAGGTGTGTCAGGTCTGGTGAAGCTGGATTCTGCGACTGGCTGGTCTGACGTAACCCTTCACAGTGCTGTCGTTCCAAAGTCACTGGCAATGCACTCCGTTTCGGGGGACTGCACGGTAACCGTACTCGATGCTACGGGTCTGGATGCAAAAGTTGTATCGAGGACCGGTAATGTGACGCTCCCCGGTGCGTTTACACATCAGGTTCCAGGTCATTACGAAGGAAAAGTCGGCTCTGAACCATTCTCGAGCATCTCCGTCGTCACCGTTTCAGGTGATGTCATTCTCAATGTGCCGAGTACACCAGACGCGCAGTGATAGACTTCTTGCATGGTACGTGTTCTCTTTGTCTGTCTAGGGAATATCTGCAGGTCCCCGATGGCAGAAGCTCTCATGAGACATAAAGTCATGCTCGCTGGCCTTGCGGAAACGATTGATGTCGACTCCGCAGGCCTCGGTGCCTGGCACGTAGGTGAGCCTCCGCACCGCGGTACACGGCAAATATTGGATGTCAATGGGGTCAGCTATAGTGGCCAAAAAGCCAGACAGCTGGAAACATCCGACTTCAGGGCATTCGACTACATCATCACGATGGACCATGCCAACTTTGAGCGGGTTGAGGCGCTACTTATCGAGGAAAATGACACTGAATGGCCTGTTCTCCGGCCAATGATGTCATTCGTCGAGAATCCGATTGAGGACATTGTTCCTGACCCGTACTACGATGGTCGCTACAGCTACGTTTACGGATTGCTGGATACGGCATGTGATGCTTTGTTGGATGCGTTGAAAGACGAACACCAGCTATAAGATCCGCATCTGATCAGTTTGCTGATAGTCCGATGACGTTTTCTGTAACGCTTCGGTTACAACCGTCCAACGTTCGAATTACTCTGCATTTTCAACCGGTGGCATCCAATAACTAACATGGAGGGTGCTAGATGTTACTTAGATCCATCGTTTGTGTTGCTGCATGTTTGTGTGTGGCCAGAGTTGCGCTTGCTGAAAAGGGGCCGCAGCCGTTCGTTGCCGCGGGATTCACGAGTAAGCTAACCCCATTTGCCTTTGATCGATATTCGCCCGGTACACTACGCAGTCAGGCTCCGGTGGCTGTACAAGCTGGCTTCACCGTTCGTCTCGCGCCGGATGTCGATGGCGCAGGCCTCGTTCTGGCACTTCCTGAGGTCGAAACAGATGGTTCATCTGTCGCATTCCCGATAGGAGAGCTGCGTCTGCGCTTCACAGATAGTCTTCCTGGCTGGGTTTCCATAGGGGCTGGCAGAATCATCGGGGCAAATCGAAAAGAGAGCTGGATAGAAACCGTCTCCCTTGGGATACCCGTGGGGAAAAAGGGCTATGTTGAGCTGCGCCATGTAACGGATGAAGGAGCATCATCGATGAACCTTCTCTCATTTGGCATCAAGCTCTAGCTTATTGGTAAAGCCATCGAGGTAAATGAGAATCTAACGGTCTTGAATATGACACACTGGAGCGGTCGATTCCCGAAGTACCAATAGCGGTGGAATGCGTACCTTATCAACAGAATCCCCACTAATCAAACGGATCAGCTGTCGCATCGCTGTTTCAGCAATCGTTTCCATGTGAACAGCAAATGTTGTCAGCATTGGTGACATATGCTGGGCAAAGGGTGCATCATCGAAACCAACGACACTGATGTCCCTTGGAGTTTGAATTCCATGTTCGGCAGCTACCCGGATAACGCTGAGCGCCAAACTGTCATTCGTGGCAAAGTATGCCGTTGCATGTTTACGCTGTCTAAAGTAAGCATCTATCGCTTGATCTACGGCACTTGGATCGAACGAAAAACCAATCATCCCCGGTTTAGGAAGGTTTCGCTCCGCAAAGACATCACAGAAGCCGCGGTAGCGGAGATGTACGGATTCCTGACCCAGTGCTCCGGCAACATAGACGGCTTCTCGGTGGCCCAAGTGAATGAGATGCTCAGCGGCCATCCTGCCACCAAGGACATTTTCAACATCCACGCTGGTTGTCAAAGCTGATGAGCTGTTCGCTGATGCTGCAATCACGACTACTGGGATTCCGCTTTGGGCAAGTGAGTCCGTTTGATCGGATGTCTGACTTGGCCAAAGCAGTAAAACGCCATCAACACCGGTGGCTCTTACGTGCGATACGCCATCTGCACCTCCAACCCATGGTTGTGGATTGAGCTGTACGACGTACCCTTCATCTGCTGCAACCGAAAGGGCACCCGCAAGGACCTTGGCAGCGTTGTAGTTGGTTACCAGGCTTGTTTCTACGTTAGGAAACGCCATCCCAATGACATGGCTCTTGCCCTTTACAAGGCGAATAGCACTCGCCGTCGGCACATAATGGAGCCGCCGTGCGACATCCAGGACTTTTGCCCGCGTCGCTTCATTCACTGGACGTGGTGCATTGTTTAGAACCGTCGACACGGTTGTGACTGACACGCCCGATTCGCGGGCAACATCTCGTATTGTGGCCATATTGCAATTTCACGACCGGCGCAGCTACTTCATAGATCTGGTCTCAGAGGCGACCAATTATGACTGCTTTGTAGATTATGAGCCATGCAACGATACACTGCAAAACGTTTCTATTGAGAGTGGTGGATTGAAGATCATGGTTCATAACATGCCGCGGCGTCGATTTGGTCGTACAGAGCTTGAGATGCCTGTTTTCTCGTGTGGCGGGATGCGTTATCAATACAAATGGCAAGACGTAGAACCATCCGAGGTACCGGCTGAGAATCAGGAAAACCTTGAAGCGACCATCTACCGAAGTCTGGAACTGGGTATCAATCACATCGAAACGGCCCGTGGCTACGGGAGTAGTGAGATGCAGCTCGGGTGGGTACTACCTAAACTGGACCGCTCAAAGATAATTCTCCAGACGAAAATTGCTCCTATGGATGCAGACAAGTTCAGAGAGACATTTGAAAAGTCGATGTCCTACCTGAAAGTGGATTATGTCGATTTGTTCGCATTCCACGGAGTCAACACCAACGAGCTACTTGATCAGGTACTGGAGCCGGGAGGCTGTTTGTCGGTCGTCCGTGAGTATCAAAAGCAAGGTCGTATCCGGAATGTCGGTTTCTCGACGCATGCCCCATGTGATGTCATTACGCGTGCATGTGCCACGGGAGAGTTCGACTATGTAAACCTCCATTGGTATTGGATTAACCAGCTCAACTGGGATGCCGTCAGCGAAGCAACACGGCAGGATATGGGCGTTTTTATCATCAGCCCATCGGACAAGGGGGGACGGCTGTACGATCCGCCACAGCGCTTAACGGAGCTTTGTGAGCCGCTTACCCCGATGGCTTTTAACAACTTGTTTTGTTTGTCCCACCCGCAAATTCATACTCTAAGTATCGGAGCTGCCCGGCCATCCGACTTCGATGCACATATTGCATCGCTGGAGCATTACGAAAATGCTGCCGCTGCCATTGCACCTGTCCTCGACAAACTGAGTACGCGTCTGAAAACATTTCATGGCTCTGATTGGATGTCTCATTGGCAGGATGGCATCCCGAAGGACTGGGAAGCGCTTCCGGGTGGTGTTCATGTGCTTGAGATCCTCCGCTTGTTTACGTTTGGTGCTCCCCTTGATCTAACGGAATGGGCAAAGTCCAGGTACAACCTGTTCGGTCACGCAAATCACTGGTTCCCAGGGAATAGCGCCGCCGATATAGATGCAGAAGCAATCCGGAATGCGTGTGCATCCAGTCCATTCGTTGACCGCTTGCCACAGTTATTGAATGCAATCCATACGATGTATGGTGGCGTTGCTCAGAAGCGTTTGAGTGAATCCTAGCCTATTTTCAGCATCACCTATGAGCTAAATGCTAGTAAGTCGCTTGCATAGTGCCACTCATATACAGCAAGTCGGGAATCAGCTGTAACGATTGACCATCCCGGTATTTTGAAATGCATGGTATTTTGGTGCCAATGCAGATGATAGTCTGCAGCGCAGAACTAAATACTTATTGGAGGTCGCTATGCAACGTCGCAAAAGCGGTTTTACCCTGATTGAGTTACTCGTTGTGATTGCCATTATCGCAATCCTCGCTGCCATCTTATTCCCCGTATTTGCACAGGCACGGGAAAAAGCACGTCAGGCATCGTGTTTATCAAACCTGAAACAGTCCGGTATTGCCGGAATGATGTACGTGCAGGATTACGATGAAACGTATCCGCTCAGTCTATTTATCAACATGGGTAACAACCCGCCGTGTGTGTTCTCGTTCTACAATGCGTTGTCGCCATATCAGAAGAACAGTCAGGTGATGCTCTGTCCATCTGCTCCAAAAGCCGTTGACATATTCAAGGGTTGGCAAAATATCCAAGGTGCAATGGGAGCTCCTCCGCTGTGCGTGGGAACGCCACCATACCAATACCTTTCGTATAACTTCAACTATGCATTGGTTGAGCAA
>JBEDDQ010000085.1:0-3333 GCA_041176185.1 Armatimonadota bacterium
GGTTTGCATCAGGAAATCCCGACGGGAAACAAATGGTTTCAGCTGTTTGATGTTCATCTTTTGCCTTGGGACTTCTATTCCACGAACAAAACACGGTTGGACATGATTAGCGCCTGAGCAAATGCTGCAAGGGCATCGCGATCGGGTGGGGTATCGGCTAGCCCGGCCTTTCGGGCGACAGCAAGCTCAGCGACGGATGGTTTCCGCTGCAGAACGCGTTCGTAAAGCCTGGTGATGGCTGCGGTGCCAGTTGGTTGTTTTGCACAGTCATCAACCAGAGCCTGCGTGATCCGTCCTGCAAATGGATGGTTTAGGAGAAAGAGCGCTTGTTGGGCGGTGGTCGTTTCGTGGCGCTCTGGCGTGTGTTGGTCCGGGTTTGCGAAGTCAAAGGCACGAAGGACACCTGGGACAAACTGGCGGTCGATGGTGGCATAGAGCGACCGTCGCGCCGGAAGCGTTGCTGGAAAGAGGTCTCCTGAGCGCCCCCCAGCGGTTGTTTCCAGCGAGCTACTTACCGATAGAAGGGTGTCCCTGAGCTGTTCAAAGGTGAGGCGTCGCACCGGCATATGCGAAAGGAGTGTGTTATCGGGGTCCCGCTTTGCTGTGTTAATCGATATTGTTGATGCTTGTTGATAGATGTTTGTGTTGAGAATCGTTTCCACAAGCCACTTGGTTGACCATTTGTGCCTAATGAACTCGGCGGCCAAGAAGTCAAGGAGCTCCGGATGGCTGGGCAGCGCTCCCCGGGTCCCAAAGTCACTCTGCGTAGCGACAAGACCTCTCCCAAAAAGCATCCCCCAGATGCGATTGACGTAGACGCGGGCAGTCAGAGGGTTATCCCGTGCAATGATGCTCTCTGCGAGCTCACGCCTGCCGGGTGTCGTGACCGCGGATGGGTAGGCACAGCTTGGTACGGCGGTAAGGAATGCGGCCGGTGCGGGGCCAGCGGGCAGGCGGGGATCGCCCCGTCGGTAAATACGCTGAGGAGCTTTACGTGGCGTTTCGGCGAGGGCCATCGCGTGGTCTGGTGCTTCTGGACTGTCGGCATCCAGCGTGTCAACAGCCATCTTGAGGCGGTTTAGCTCAACACGCGTTGGTTCATCGAAGAGCCATTCCAGCTCATTCATCGCGGCATCTGGGACCGTAAAAACGGAGTCACTTCCGTAAACAAAGCTTCTTAGCTCATCCGCTTCGGGGTCTGGCAAAGCCGTAGGGAGAGGCTTCCCTGTGCTCTGCGCAGCGGTGATGGCTGCCTGCCACTGCGCATCTACGGATGCAAGGACATCTCCAAAGATTTTGCCTGCTGCTTCATCGGTAGATTCTGGTTTTAGGTTTGCCAGAAGAGCATCTACGATACGTGTGTTGAACTGCTTCCTAAATGCAGTATCGGACCGCAAGCGTTCAAGGACCCGCGGCGCTTGTGCCCTGAAGCGTGCATCATCACCGATGCCTAGGGCATCCCAAAGCATAAAGATGCGATTCTTCCGCGAAACAGCCTGGTCGAGCTGGGTCTTCAGGCGGCGGACGACAAAGGGGTTTATGTCATCTTTGCCGAGGATGATGTAGAAGTCGGCACTTGGCAGGGATGCAACATTTGGGACGGCTTCCATGTAGCGCGGCAGCTGGCTCCGTAGTCTGGATGCGAGATTTCCGCGCTCGGTCTCTACACGCTTCGCGAATGCGGTCAGTGCCGCCTGCCGCTTGGCTGTATAGGCACTTTGCGCATCGGGAGTCCCGCTGAGCGGACCAATCTTGACATTGATGTCGGCTGACTGCGCGAGGATACCGTAGAGCGCGTAGTAGTCTTTGGTTGGAATCGGATCAAACTTGTGGTCATGGCAGCGTGCGCATGCAACGGTGAGACCTTGCGTGGTGCGCATGATGACATCGATACGGTCATCGATGACATCCGGGATGTTGTTGACAAACCGCCGCCCGACGGTCAGAAATCCAAGCGCAGCGAGGTCTTTTGTCGGTGTTGCGGGGTAGCGGTCCGCTGCCAGCTGGAGGCGAAGAAAGTCGTTGTAGGGGAGGTCTCGGTTAAAGGCATCGACGACCCAATCACGGTACGTGTACGCAAAGGCGTAGCGGCGCTCCTCCGTGTAGACGTAGCCCTTTGTATCGGCGTACCGCGCAAGGTCCAGCCACTTTCGTGCGAAATGCTCACCAAATCTTGGGCTTGCGAGCATTTCCTTGATGCGTTTGCTTGTTGCATTTGGGGAGCGGTCATTCTGAAAGCTCTGGGTCGCTTCAAATGTCGGAGGAAGGCCTGTGATGTCGTAGCTCATCCGGCGGAGGAGTGTGTAGCGATCAGCTGGTTTTGCGAGTTGCAGGCCGCTCTTCTTTAGGCGTGCTGCAATTAGCCTGTCAATAACACCCGATGCGCTTTCCCGTGGCGAGACCAAGGTTACTGGTTTTAGGGGTTTTAGTGACCAGAGTGCCGATGCACTGGACTTCTTTGTACTGATCGCGGGGAACGTTGCTCCAGAATCCAGCCATGCCAAAAGGGTGGACGTTTGCTCTGTGTTGAGCGGCTTGGATGGTGGCATTTGTTTACCGCCAGTGGCTGGCTGCAAAACGCGCTTCACACGTGCGATGAAGCGGGACTTTTGCTCCTTCGTGCCAGGGAAAGGGATATCAAAACGGATTCCCGCTTGTTGTGTGGAGGCTCCGTGGCAGGATGCGCACTCAGCGAGCAGCAAGGGACGGACCCGTTGTTCGAAGTGGTCACTCGAAATGGGGATCTGTCCGGAAGCTGCCATCTGCAGCTGCGCTGCAAGCGTGAGAGCAAGAAGTCCAAGGGCTGCTGTTTTCAACATCGAAGGCCAGGTCCCAGTCATCTGTTTAGAAGATATTTGAGTATACCGGTCGCGAATTGAATAGCATGCCGCTGGCGTGGACAGATCAAGATCACAAACCAGCGGCAATTAGGTCTCTCAGGACTTTTCCCCGATATCGAGAGCATCCTCATACTTTTTCCAAACATCCGGGCCGGCTGCCAATTCTTCATCGTTCAGCAAGCAGTCGTCAAGGGCGGAGATGAGCCGTTCCTGTTCGATATCCATCCCGATGAACACAACTTCCTGACGGCGGTCACCCCAAGGATCTACCCAGTTGTCAAGCGCATCCTTAATGAGCTCAGGGTCATCCGGCCACTCATCCCGGCTCGTCGCCGCCCACCAATACCCAGCACCCTCAAGGCGCGACAGTCCGCCCGCGAGGGACCAGACAAATGCGATGTCCGGTAAGTTGGCCATCCACATGAAGCCCTTTGAGCGAAGAAGACCGCGCCATTCGCCAGCAAGGCACTTTGCAAGCCTGAATGGGTGGAAC
>JBEDDQ010000086.1:0-5305 GCA_041176185.1 Armatimonadota bacterium
CTCTTCAACCATGTCGCGGCCGTACGCATTGCGTGCACCGACGGAACAGTAGTATTGGCCCTGTGGATTTGGGTAGCCATTTGCTGGGAAGCCAAGCGGCTTGTTGGTGTCGGCATCGTAGAGGAAGTATTCCTGCTCGAAACCGAACCAGAAATCGTTGTCATCGTCATCGATGGTTGCACGTCCGTTGCTGGAATGGGCATTGCCATGTGCATCGAGGACATCACACATCACGAGGTAGGCAGGGGTTCCATATGCGCTGCGGCCTGGATCCGGGCAAACAAAAACAGGCCGCAATTGGCAGTCTGATGAGCCGCCTGGCGCCTGTTCGGTAGAGGAACCATCGAAGGACCACATTTCACAGTCCTCCAACTTACCGCTGAAATTATCTACAATCTTGGTCTTGCTGCGGAGGCTCTGCATCGGCGTGTAGCCGTCGAGCCAGATGTACTCCAACTTGGCCTTGGACATATTCATGACACCTTCTTGGGATTGGCATCCTCGGCCGGACCGACGTGCGGCTACCCGTGCCGATGGGTATGCTCGATTTGTGTGAAGCATATCATTTTGATGTGTTGTTAAGCCAACCAAGGTTGTAGCTGCGTCCCGTGCAAAACAAAACCCCGGAGGCCTGTTTACGGGCACCCCGGGGTCTGAAGTCGGTTTCGGCTAACCTTACTTTACGATGGTCGCCTTCTTGATACGGTCGAGTTCTGGGAAGTTCTTCTCCAGGAATTTGTTGCCCTGTTGCGCGATTTCGCCCTGCAGCTGGGTGACCTGCTCGCCATATCCGCCATAGAGCTTGTCGACGACATCCATGCCTGCGACAACCTGTCCAAACGGGGAGAAGCCCATCTGGTCCAGACGCGCGTTGTCCTTCAGGTTGATGAAGAGCTGTGTTGAGCGGCTGTTAGGTGCGCTTGACTTTGCATACGTGATGTAGCCACGCTTGTTGCTTGCGACAACGGCATCGTCATTGATATTGGCATCCAGCCACTTGCTTGCAAACTTTGGGTTTCCATGGATACCAAATTGCACAACGAAGTCCGGGACTACACGGAAGAAAATTACATCTGTGAAGAACCCTGCACGAACCAGGTTATAGAAGCGGTCTGCGCCCAGAGGTGACCACTTGCGGGTGATGGCAAGTGTGAAGTTTCCCTTGGATGTCTCGAACTGCACTTTGAATGACTCCGGGGCTTTCGCTGTGTGCTTGGAAGGGTCATCGAGGCCTGGAATAGCCGATGGTGCCGTTTGCGCCTTTGCCGCAGGCTTAGCCTTAGTCTGTGCCATCGCCGGAACCGCAAACAACGAGAGTGCCAGCAGTGCTGTTAATGTGGTGTTTCGCATATGTCAGTATAACCTCATCGAACGCCCGGATTGGTTCAAGTGGACCCAAGGAATCACGGGCTATACTGCATCATCGGTCACATCGGCCGGTCGAAGGAGACCCGATGATGAAACTCTCCCGCCAACAGGCGATTGCTTCCGTCTTTTCTGCAGCGCTGTTCGGTCCCGCCGTGCTTGCATCCGCTGCACAAATATCTACAAATGCCCGCTACGGGATGGTTGTTCAGAGCAAGGGTAAAGTCACCCGTATCGACAAAGCCGGAAACATCCTCTGGCAATACGACTGCGCTTACAACTCCCATGACATCCGCTTGCTGCCAAATGGCAATGTGCTTGTTACCACCCAGCCGAGTGTGATCGAAGAAATCACCCCAGAGAAGAAGGTTGTCTGGTCTTGGAAGGGAAAAGCGGTTGCTCCACATGATGGTCCAATCGAGATCCACAGCTTTGAACGTCTGGAAAATGGCAACACCATCATCAGCGAATCGGGAAACAAGCGCATCATCGAAGTCGACCCTAAGGGCACGATTGTTCACTCCATCGCGCTGACCGTCGAGAAGCCGGACTGGCACCGCGACACCCGCCGCGTCCGCCGTACAGACAAAGGCACATTCCTGGTTGCGCATGAAGGCATGGGGATGGTCCGTGAATACGACAAATCGGGCAAAGTCCTCTGGGAGCACAAGCTGGAGCTCGGCGCAGAGCCCGCCACCCCAGGCGCAAATGGCCACGGCGTCTCCATTTTTAACGTGCTTTCCCTAAAGAACGGAAATGTCCTTATCGGCGGTGGAAACAATAACCGTGTCTACGAAGTTGACCGCAGCGGCAAGACCGTTTGGAGCATCGAGCGGGATGAGCTTAAAGCCCCTGATGGCAAAGCAATTCACCTATGCTGGATCACCAGCCTCAATGTCCTCCGCAACGGGAATATGGTCTTCGCAACAGCATTTGCCGGTCCGGACCAACCGATTTTTGTTGAAGTCAACCGCAAGAAGGAAGTGGTTTGGGCGAAGTACCCGGATGCGACCATCGGTGACGATGTCTGCGCATTCTGGCTTACTGACATCCGCGGAAACGTTATCCGATAATGTCCAATTCCAACACATCGGTTACCCGTAAGGGATTTCTCGCTGGAACAGCCGGTGTCATCGCCGGCTTTCCGACGGTTGTACACGCATCCGTCCTTGGTCGCGGTGGCTACACGGCGCCCAGTAACCGGGTCACTGTTGGGATGATTGGCACTGGCAAAATGGCCAATGACTATCACTTACCAACGCTGATTGGCTTCCCTGATGTCCAAATTGTTGCGGTCTGTGATGTCGACACGACCCGGCGTTTGGCGGCCCAGAATCGTGTGCTGAGCAGCTATGACAAGCAGGGGCGAAGCGGTGCGCACGTGGATGTCTACAACGACTTCCGCGATGTCATCAGGCGTAAAGATATCGATGCCGTCTGTATCGCAACTCCTGAGCACTGGCATGCCATCCCTGTCATCGAAGCCGCGAAGGCCGGCAAGGATATCTACTGCGAAAAGCCATTGACGCTGACATTGCTTGAGGCAAAGCGCTGTATCGATGCGGTGCGGAAGCACAAGCGAGTGATGCAAACCGGGTCCCAGCAGCGCTCGAATGTGTTCGGCCCATTCCGGGAAGCGTGCGAGTTTGTACGCTCGGGGCGTATCGGTACGGTCAAGTCGGTTACGGTTGGTGTTGGCGGACCAAGTGTCAAGTGTGACCTCGTTGGTGAACCAATGGAGCCGGGCCTCGACTGGGATCTGTGGCTTGGCCCGACTCCTGATCGACCGTATTCATCGGTGCTTAGCCCACGCGGAAGCCATAATCACTTCCCCGCATGGCGAAACTACCGGGAGTTTTCCGGTGGTGGACATGCGGATATCGGCGCCCACATGTACGACATCATGCAGTGGGGACTCGGAACGGATGCATCTGGGCCAGTTGAAGTTCACCCACCCGATGACCCATCGGAGGGACAAGGCGCCCGCTTCATCATGCCAAACGGGGTGGAAATCACCCATGGCGGCGCCAGTGGTGTTGTCTTCACTGGAACACGTGGGATGCTGCGTGTTGATCGCGGCGTTCTCTTCAGCAATCCAAAGGAGCTCATTCAAGACCCTCTTGCCGATAATGAAGTGCATTTGTTCAAGTCGCCTGGGCATCACCGAAACTGGCTCGACTGTATCAAGTCGCGTGAGCGTTGTCTTTGTGATGTCGAAATTGGCGCCCGTTCCAACCAATACACGCAGCTTGGCAACCTTGCTTATTGGCATGGGCGTAAGCTCAAGTGGGATCCGGTTAAGTGGGAGTTCCCGGGGGACAAGGAAGCCAATACATGGCTTGACTATGAGCGTCGTCCTCAGTGGAAGCTGCCAAAGGCCTAAGAAGCGTTTCGGATGTCTTTTTCAAAGCCTCACATGTAACTCACGTGTGGGGCTTTTCTACGCCAGCAACCCTGGAACCACATTTCCGTAGACATCCGTGAGGCGGCAGTCGCGTCCTGCGTAGCGGTAGGTCAGACGCTTGTGGTCGAAGCCCAAATCTGACGGCGTTTGCGGCATCCACAAAATCTTCGTTTGCGTTGGACTGGAAACTACGTCTCTATGCCAGCAGCCCTGGAACGACAATTCCGTAGACATCCGTGAGGCGGAAGTCGCGTCCTGCGTAGCGGTAAGTCAGACGCTTGTGGTCGAAGCCCATCAGGTGCAGAATCGTCGCGTGGAGATCGTGCACCGGCACCACATCCTTCTCCGCTTTGAAGCCAAAGTTATCCGTCGCTCCGTAGACGGTTCCGCCCTTCACACCGCCACCAGCCATCCACATCGTAAAGCCGTACGGATTATGATCGCGGCCCTTACTCGGCCCCGTTAGCTCAACCACTGGCGTACGCCCAAATTCACCTCCCCAAATCACAAGCGTGTCTTCCAGCATTCCACGCTGCTTGAGGTCACGGAGAAGCGCAGCGATTGGCTTGTCAATCTGTTGCGCCAAGGTTCTGTGCTGCCCGATGTCATCATGGTGGTCCCATGGCTGGCCAGCTCCCTGCCAAATCTGCACCATCCGGACACCGCGCTCCACAAGACGGCGCGCCGTCAAGATCGAGCGTGCAAGCGTGCCATCACCGTACGCATCCCGGACAGACTGGGGCTCAAGGTTTGTATCGAATGCATCCGTGGCCTCACGCTGCATCCGGTACGCCAGCTCGTAGCTCTGCAGCTTAGCTTCGAGACGTGGTTCGCTTGCTCTCGATGCCAAATGCTGCTGATTGAGGTCACGGAGGATGTCTAGTGTCCGGCGTTGCTGAGCGGCTGTCTGGTTTGCACTCTGGATGTTCTCAATCAGCTTTGCAATGTCTGTGTGCTGCGTATCGATACTGGTGCCTTGGAAAGCGCCTGGGAGAAAGGCACTTCGCCAGTTTTCCGAGTCTTTGATCGGGCTTCCGCCGGGGCAGAGGACGACGAACCCGGGGAGGTTACGATTTTCAGTGCCAAGGCCATAGGTAATCCACGAGCCAAGGGATGGCCTCACCTGGACCTGGTCACCGCAGTGCATTAGCATCAGGCTGGGTTCGTGGTTTGGGATTTCAGCTCTCATGCTATTGATGACGCAGATGTCGTCGATACAGCTGCCGACATTCTCAAAGATCTCACTGACATAAATGCCGTTCTTGCCATAGCGCTTGAATGCAAAGGGGCTTGGGAAGAGAGCACCGGTTTTGCGCTCGGTTTGGATGCCACCGCCTGGGATGGGCTGGCCTGCGTACTTGGTGAGGTCTGGCTTGTAGTCAAATGTGTCGAGGTGGCTTGGGCCTCCGTTCATAAACAGCTGGATGATGCGTTTAGCCTTTGGGGCAAAGTGCGGCGCTCTGACGGCAAGCGGGTCTATCGGAGGTTGGGCAAGGCCATCGTCGGCGAGAATGCCCGCAAGCGCCACAGCGCCAA
>JBEDDQ010000087.1:0-3092 GCA_041176185.1 Armatimonadota bacterium
CCGCCTCACCGATCACCGCATCGGGTACACGCAGTTCGGCCTCGGCCACGTCATGGATGGCGACATCCAAAACCTCATCGATGCGCTGGTCACGACGGATCAGGCTGACCGCCTCGGTGATGGTGATGGTCTTTAGGCTCCACGTTCGCGTCGTTTAGAAACCGAAAGCCTCCATCGGATAACGTCCTGGAGGCTTTTTCTATGCGTTGGCTGATTTGGGTCCCATCCCGACCCGGTCACGGAAGCGCTGTGTAAGCCCGGCAACAGCAAGGCCTAAAATCGCACCCGCCAGCACTTGCGAACCGTAATGCGCATTTGACTCCCAGCGGGAATAACCAATCAGAGCCGCCAAGCCGTAAAACGCAAACCCAAACTTTGGATACTTGTCGGTCAAAATCCAGGCGAGCATCGTTACAGCGCAGGTGTGCCCACTCGGAAAACCATCCATCCGCTTGCCATCCGGACGCATCCCGAGTGCAAGCTGCCATCCAAAGAGTGCTGCAATCGCTGGGCTTACTGCGGCCCACTTAGCCAGCAGCGTTGTCCCAACCTTGAAAAACAACACGATGCCTGCCAGCAGCCCCGTCACGCGGAGACATTCCAAGAGGCCCTCACGTCGGTGGCCTTTTGGCCGGTTCATCCAGAGCTCCATGATGCCAAGCGTGAGAAACGTATCGTGAACCGGGTGCCCAATCGTTCCCGCGAGCTTTGCGATTGCAGGGTTGCCTGTCTGTGGCAGGAAAATAGACAAAGTGGACACGACCAACATCAGGATTGCGTAAGGAAGGTGGCGCTTGGGAAAAGGCATGTGTTGATTCTACGCTACGCCTCCTTTGGCATAGCTTCTCAGAGCACCAAACGGCCCCATACCGATGTCAATCTGCAGGATTTTGTTGCCGGCAGGCTGTTTGCGAAACGAAACAGTCCGCACCCGGCGTATAAAGGTGTATGACATTTCAAGTAATGCTAACCCGCTTCAAGCGGGAACGAGAAGCGTTCCGCTCCCGTGTTGGTAAGCTCGACCCGGCACGCGCCACTCATAAGGCCGACCACAACGCCTGGTCTGTCGCACAGGTCATGGGACATCTGGCAATCGCCGAGCAGTTCTATGTCAACGCCATCGTCGAAGCCGCTGAGCTTGGCATCGAAGGCACCCCAACGCAGTCGCTTATGATTCCCATCGGATGTCTGATCATGAACTGGGGCATCCCGATTCCAAACCCGCCCGAAATGGAACCTCCAGCAGAAATCGACCTCCAAGAGGCACTGCAAGGCTTTGACTCAGCCGGCGCAGCATTTATCAAGTGGATGGAATCCGCTGAGGATCCTGAGCACAAGGTGATGGCAAAGACTGGGATGCTTGGAAATGTCACCGCGCATCAAATGCTGAAAATGATGGATGCCCACCTGACTTACCACAAGCGCAAGTTGGAGCGGGCACGGGTTATCTGAAATCGGCCAATGGCCTTTCAACGGATATTTAATCCGGTTTTGGAGTAACGGACCTGCGCCACTCGCGCAGGCCTCCGACAGCGATCACGGCGAATATTGCATACAGAATCACCGTCAGCCATGCGCCCTTGGTGGCATAGAGTGCGGTGTAAACGACATCCACAACCACCCAGAGGTGCCACGACTCTATACGTCGCTTCATCATTAAAATCTGTGCGACGACGCTGACGCCTGCACAACCTGCATCCCAATACGGGACGTGCGCATCTGTGTAGCGGTCAAACACAAACCCAATACCGATGCTCGCGATAATGGTCAAAACAGCATACGCGACACGTTCACGCGTCGGCGTCCACGTGACAGCAAGCTCCGCTGTCGCATCGCTGGCCTTGTCCTTATGCCACCCAACCCATCCAAGCACACTCGTAATGAGAAAAAAGACCTGTAGGGATGCATCCGCGTAGAGCTTGATTTGGGTGAAGAAGACTCCGTACGCGATAATGCTAATCAGCCACGCGGGCCAGCACAACACGCTGCGCTTTGCCGTAAGCACCACTCCGGCGATTCCAAAAACCGTCCCAAGCCACTCCCAAACCGACATCGCCCGCAGCGCTTCGAGTATCGAATCCATGCCAGCAGTCTACCTTTTCATGCCGATGTCGCAGCGATGTAATCAACGGGTGGTTAAAGGTAAACTGCTCGTGAAAGTCTTCACAAAGTTAGCTGGAAAACCCATGAGCCCAACCCTGCTGCACCGCAAGCTGTCCACATCCGCGATCTCGGACATTTACACAAAAGTGATGGAAGGTAAGCGCCTGAGCTTTGATGATGGCGTCCGCTTGTGGAAGCATCCAAGCCTCACCGATGTCGGCGCGCTGGCAAACCTTGTCCGTGAGACCAAGAATGGCAACGATACGTTTTATGTGCGCAATCAGCACATCAACTACTCAAACATCTGTAACAAGGGCTGCAAGTTCTGTTCATTTTACGCGCAAAAGGGCGGGCCAGACCCGTACCGGATGACCATGGACGATGTCCGGGCAAAGCTTGAGCGGACAAAGCACCTCCCAGTGACCGAAATCCACATGGTCGCCGGCATCGATAAAAAGCTACCCTACCAGTACTACCTCGACCTACTGGACACCGTGCATGCCATCCGCCCGGATGCCCATATCAAGGCATTTACGATGGTCGAGCTCATCCACATCCAGAGCATTTCCGGCAAACCGATGACCGAGATGCTGCTAGAGCTCAAAGCACATGGCCTAGCCAGCCTCCCGGGCGGCGGTGCAGAGATCCTCACCGACCGTGTCCACGACCTGCTCTTCCAGCGTAAGGAAACGGCAGCCGAGTGGCTTGAAACTGCGAAGACCGCGCACCGGGCCGGCCTACCGACGAATGCCACGATGCTCTACGGACACATCGAGACCGTCGAAGAGCGGACCATCCACCTCATGAAGCTTCGCGAGGCCCAAGATGAAACCGGTGGCTTCTTCACCTTTATCCCACTGGCATTCTCAAGCCCGGGGACAAAGCTCGAGCACATCCCGCCGACCACCGGCGAGCTCGATCTACGTGTGATTGCGGTCAGCCGCCTGATGCTGGATAACTTCCCGCATATCAAGGCTTTCTGGATGATG
>JBEDDQ010000088.1:0-3713 GCA_041176185.1 Armatimonadota bacterium
GTCCTTTTTGTTGTTACTGGTGGCGACGATGCTGGCAAAGCTATTTCCGCACACCCTGACATTCGGAAAGTGTCGTTTACCGGCTCGACCAGTGCTGGTAAATCCGTAATGCGATCCGGGACAGAGACACTCAAACGTGTCACCCTAGAACTCGGAGGTAAGTCTCCAAGCATCGTCTTTGCAGATGCCGATATCGCAGCCGCTGCTGGCTCATGCGGTTCCTACCTCGGAAATGCCGGTCAGGACTGCTGTGCACGAAGTCGCTATTTGGTCGAAGCATCCATTTATGAAGACTTCAAAGCCGCGTTCGTTGCGAATGTTGCAGCGACCAAAGTTGGCGTCATGGATGACGCTGGTGCCGAAATGGGATGCCTTATTTCCCGGGAGCATCGTGACACCGTTCATGGCTTTGTCCAACGTGCGGTAGCCGCTGGAGCGACATTGCTTACAGGTGGAGTGATTCCACCCGATGATGCCCCGGGTGCCTTTTATCCACCAACAGTCCTTGAAGGCGCTGGGGAAACAAGCGAAATCTTTCAGGATGAGGTCTTCGGACCGGTTACCATTCTCGTTCCCTTTACGGATGAAGCGGATGCCGTGCGCCTCGCAAATGCCACACGCTTTGGACTCTCGGGCTCTGTCTGGACACGCGACATTTCTAAAGCGCTGCGCGTAGCAAGGGCTGTCGAATCTGGCGTCCTTTCCATCAACTGTAGCAACAGCGTCCACACCGAGCTGCCATTTGGTGGGTTCAAGGAAAGCGGTATCGGGCGAGATCTCGGAAAATCAGCACTCGATGCCTATACAGAAATCAAGACCGTCTTTGTTCGCACGGTTTAGGAGACAACTATGTCCAATCATGGTCGCTTGACACTTGAGTCGCTCGCAGATGCAGCACTCCACGGGACAATTGAGACCGTCCTTATCGTCATTCCAGATTTCTACGGCCGCCTCCTAGGTAAGCGAACCCCGGTGGATTACTTCCTTGCAAACGTTGCCGAAAGTGGCTGGCACATTTGCGACTATGTCCTCGCCTGTGACATGGAAATGGATCCAATATCCGGCTATGACTTCGCAAACTGGGAGCGCGGCTACGGTGATCTCCATGCAGTGATCGACCCGGCAACGCTTCGCGTTGCCGCATGGGAAGACAAGGCCGCCATCGTACTCTGTGACCTCTTGGATCCACGCACGCACAAACCCGTACCTGTATCCCCGCGCCAGATGCTTCGTGACCAGCTCGAAAAGGCTGCCGCGATGGGGTACACGGCCAAGGGCGGCTCTGAATATGAGCTCACACTCTTTGATGAGTCATTCGAGGAAGCAGAACAAAAGGGGTTCCATGAACTTACCCCAAGTGGTCGTTACCAAGAGGACTATCACATCCTAAAGGGCACCCGGCATGAGCCAATCATGTCCCGCCTGCGCCATGTCCTTGCCGCAAGCGGAGTGCCCGTAGAGTTCACAAAGGGAGAAGCCGGCTTTGGCCAGCAGGAACTCAACCTGAAGTTCAGTGAGGTTCTCGAACAGGCTGACAGAAACCTCCTCTACAAACACGCTGCAAAAGAAGTCGCTGCTGCACAAAACAGGTCTGTGACATTCATGGCAAAGTGGCATCACGAGCACACCGGCTCAAGTGCTCATCTCCACCTAAGCCTCTGGAATAAAGCCGACCGAACATCATTGTTCAAGGGCAACATCCCATTTGGCCCAGTGGTCGGCTCTGACGAGTTCCGATGGTTCCTCGGTGGATGGATAAAGCATGCCCGGGAAATGGCCGTTTGTTATGCGCCATATCCAGCCAGCTACAAGCGCTATCAATCGCGGTCCTGGGCACCGACATCTCTGGCATGGAGCGCTGACAACCGCACTGCTGGCTTCCGCGTCGTCGGTAGCGATTCCAGCCTTCGGGTTGAGTGCCGGCTTCCCGGCGCGGATGCAAACCCATATGTCGCCTATGCAGCATCCATTGCATCCGGCCTCGATGGCATCCGAAACAAAATCGAGCCACCTGCCGCCTTCGATGGAGATGTCTACGCAGCACGCGAGCTCCCACAGATACCAAAGACATCCTATGAGGCCATCGATGCCTTTGCGAACAGCTCCTTTGCCAAAGAAGCGCTCGGCCCGGATGTTCACGCGCACTACCTCCGTTTTGTGCAGGTTGAGCAGGAAAAGTTCGATGCGGTTGTCACTAACTGGGAGAGACAGCGCTACTTCGAACGCGCCTGATGTCCACGAGGGCACCCCACCTACGCAGAACTGCGATAGCCAAGCGGTCATCGCTTAACAATGGATGACTAAGAATAACTTAGAGTCAGTAAGGAAGATTTAAAGATGCGTCTTGAAGGTAAAGTTGCCATCGTTACCGGTGGTGGAAGCGGTATCGGCCGGGAAACCTGTCTGCGTTTTGCAGCAGAAGGTGCAAGGATTGTTGTTGCAGACCTCGGCATCGTTGGTGCAGAGGAAACGGTTGCGCTCGTCAAAGCCGCCGGTGGTGAAGCCGTAGCCGTGAAGGTCGATGTCAGCAAAGCCGCCGATGCAAAGCTAATGGTTGACACCGCTGAAGAAACCTACGGCAAGCTTGATATCCTCTTCAACAATGCGGGTATCTCCCATGCACAGGATGACGATGCTGTAACGACCGAAGAAGATGTCTGGGACCTTACATTCGATGTGAACGTCAAGGGTGTTTTCCTTGGCTGTAAGTATGGAATCCCTGCTCTGCGCCGCAACGGCGGTGGAACCATTATTAACACCGCATCCTTTGTCGCTGTTCTGGGTGCAGCCACACCACAGCTGGCATACACCAGCTCCAAGGGAGCTGTACTCTCGATGTCCAAAGAACTCGCGGCGATTCATGCCCGTGAGAACATCCGCGTCAATGCGCTCTGCCCAGGACCGCTGCGCACTGAGCTCCTGATGAAGTATCTCGATACCGAGGAAAAGCGTCAGCGCCGCCTGGTGCACGTCCCGATGGGACGCTTCGGCGAAGCAAAAGAGATCGCAAATGCAGTTCTCTTCCTTGCATCCGATGAAGCAAGCTTTGTAACGGGTTCTACCTTCCTTGTAGATGGCGGAATTACCTGTGCATACACAACGCCTCTTGGAGAGCCTAAGTAATCCCATCTGACATCATTGTCATCCCCTCAGGAGTTTTGAATGAAGACCACCGATACCGCCGGAGCCAAATGGACGCAAGGGCAAATCATCACCCTTGTCCTATTGGTGCTTGGCTACACTGGCTATTACTTCTGCCGGGCAAACTTCAGCGTAGCAAAGCCATCGATTATCGATGACCTTGTTGCGCAGGGGATGACAAAGGATGCAGCAAAGCAGGCCCTTGGCGTTATCGCCACCTGGGGAACGCTAAGCTATGCCTTCGGAAAGTTCATCGCAGGCGCTATCGGTGACCGCCTCGGTGGACGAACCAACATGCTGGTCGGAATGGCGGGCGCAGTGCTTGCCACAGTGATGTTCGCATCCGGTGCAACGCTCCCGATTTTCACCACGGCATGGGTCCTGAACCGCCTCCTGCAATCCCTAGGCTGGCCAGGCATGATGAACATGGCATCCAAGTGGTTTCCATATACACGCTATGGAGTTGCTGTTGGTATTCTGTCACTCTCGTATCTCTTTGGGGATGCCCTGGCGCGCCGTGTGTATGGCGAAATTTTCAGTCGTGGGGTTGCATGGCAAACCCTATACTTCAT